>NZ_JBPOFP010000059.1:0-28754 GCF_051252315.1 Paraglaciecola sp.
ACCTAGATTACTTATTGTTGAAGATGAAGCCTCAATACTACGTGGCCTAACTGACTTGTTTGAATTTCATGGGTTTGTAGTTTCAAGTGAGCAAGATGGTCAACAAGGTCTAAATACGGCCTTATCAAAAAAATTCGACTGTATTATTTTGGATGTTATGTTGCCATCTTTGGATGGGTTTAGTATTTGCAATGCCATTCGCAAAACCTCTCGGGATCAACCCATAATCATGTTAACTGCTAAAAGTTCTGAAGAAGACATTATTAACGGCCTCACACTCGGCGCAGATGACTATATTGCCAAACCCTTTTCTATCCAAGAATTAGAATTAAGGGTCAAAGCTCTGGTACGTCGGACAAGGGTAGAAGATGACAGCTCTGAGCTTTACTTAGGTGAAAACATCCAAATCGACTGTGTGGATTTATCTGGGGTAGTAAACGGGAAGTCACAAATATTTACTCGTCGAGAAGTGGATATTCTTAGTTACTTATTTCAACAAAAACGCATTGTTTCTCGTACAGAATTATTAGAAAAAGTATGGGGACATAGCAAACCCAGTTTATTAGACACCCGAACGGTTGATATACATATTGCTAAACTGAGAAAAAAAATAGAACAAGATTGTAAAACACCGCAATTACTCGTCACCATTAGAGGTGAAGGGTATAAGTTGACACTCTAATCATGGTTTATTTGCAATGTTAAAACACCAGATAATTGGCGATAAACAAAGAATCAAACGGTTCAGAACTCAGCTGAGTGTTTTTTTTATTAGTTTAATCATTCCGTTAGCTTTTCTTAGCTATTATGGTTTTCAACAAATTGAAAGTGACGTAAATATTCAATATCACTGGAAATCGGTTAATGTACTCAAACAAATCAATAAACAACTTAACCAACGTTTAAAAGTAGAACGTAAACGTCCGGTAGGTCACTATAGTTTTTACCAAGTGGTGTCTAATCCTTTGTCTAATACTTTTACTAAGGAAATTTCTCCTTTAGCTAGCCCAGAAAACTACGTAGAAAATATTGGGCTAATGGGGTATTTTCAAATTAATCCCGATAAAACCTTACAATCCCCATTATTGCCTTATCAAACAAGCGAGCAAATTGAGCAAGCAGACACCAATTTAAAATGGTCAGAAATAAAACACAGATTAGCCATTAAAGATAAGCTGACAACCATATTACAGGCTAACGATTTTGTAATTGAAACAACCAAAAACATATACAATGCCAATAACAAGCTAGTGCTAAATTCAGAAGCGCAAGTAGAACTATTTCAACTAAAAATCACCCAATCCAATGAGCTGATCTTTTTTCGAAATGTTTGGCAAGATCAACAGCATCATATTCAAGGATTTATTGTAGATAAACGCGCCTACCTCGACGATGTATTAACCGAACACTTCGCCCAAGGACACTACGAAAATGCGGTGCAAATGTTAGTTTGGCACAGCCTATTTGATGCCATAACCAAACAATATTTTACTTACCAAACAGATATCAAAGGCCAAGCTAGCGTTAAGTCTTTGAGTGTTGTTAATGAAGCATTGAATGCACAGCATATTTATAATGGCAAGCTTATCGCCCCCTTTCAACGTGTACAAATTAAGTTTACATCCCATTCTTTTCAACTGGGTTTTGCATCACAACTAGTTGTGTTTTTTTTAGTGCTATTAATAGTCGTCATCATTGCCGGTTGTTTAGGTTTATATTGGGTAGGGGTTAAACAGATTGCACTTGCAGAACAAAGAATGAATTTTGTATCAGCGGTAAGTCATGAACTTAAAACGCCCCTTACTACCATTCTAATGTATTCAGAAATGCTTAAATCCGGCATGGTCAAAGATGCCAAAAATCAGTTGGATTATCATGAGTTTATTTTCAGTGAAAGTAGCAGATTATCTAGGCTAATCAATAATATATTAAGATTATCAAATATAAATCGCCAGCAAGGATCCTTGGAATTTGATTATGTCAGTATCGCTAAGTTAACCGATACCATTCGTTCAAAAGTTTCCTCATTAACCGACAAAAAACATTTCGAGGTTAACATTACAGTGGTTGATGATTTATCCTCGCAATCTGAGGTGTTAGTCGATCTAGACGCCTTTACACAAATTGTCATTAATTTAGTCGATAATGCGATTAAATTTTTCGAATCGGCGAAAATTGAAAATCAAGAACGTCGTAAAATCGATATCGGTTTTTCTATCGACTCAAAATCCAAGAACAAATTAGTCTTCAGTGTAAGAGATTACGGCCCTGGCATTGCCAAATCAGAACACGACAAAATTTTTGGACTCTTTTATCGTGAAGGCAACGAAATGACCCGCACCACACCCGGCACAGGCATTGGATTAGCACTGGTCAATGAATTAGTCATGGCCCAAGGTGGCCGAATTGACGTCAAAAATCACAGCCAAGGTGTGAGCTTTGCCATCACATTCAGTTACCGAGATACACCCAGCAAGGGGTAATTTAATCTGTTGGAGATATATTGGCCTTCCATAATACCTATCTCATTTTTACTTAACCCGAGCTTTGGATAAGAAGCGTCATGTGAGTGTCACCTTAGGTGGGGCAGTCGCCTGACTTGATGTTATTCACAACAAGTCAGGCAGGTAATGACGGATACTAATCTGAATGGTTTATTTATGTTTTTTTGCGGTCTTTAGTTAAACCTTAGGTGTAAGGTGTTCACGAAAAAAGCTCACCATACGTTTCCAAGCAAGCTGAGAGGCTTCGTGGTTATAGCGAGGTGTTGAGTAGTTATGAAACCCATGCCGAGTGCCTGGGTAAGTGTGCATCTCGTGAGTAATACCTGATTTTTTAAGGGCGCTCTCGTACTCGTCACGCATGGCATTTACGCGTTTGTCATCTTCAGCGTAATGAACTTGGATTGCTGCTTTAATATTAGGCACTTTGTCTGTGACTGCTGCACTGCCGTAAAATGGTGCCCCAGCGCTTAATTCTGCGCCCATTTCTGTCGCTAAGAAATTAGTGGTGCCGCCGCCCCAACAAAATCCAGTCGCGCCAAGCTTACCGTTTGATAAAACATGAGATTTAACAAAACGTGCACTGTTAACCATGTCTTGTCGAAGTTTGGCTTTGTCTAATGTGCGTTGCATGGTGCGTCCATCGTCGTCGTTTCCGGGGTAGCCACCAATTGGCGACAAGCCATCTGGCGCTAATGCTAAAAAGCCTTCAACGGCAAAACGTCGTGCAACATCCTGTACATAAGGGTTGAGTCCACGGTTTTCATGCATAACCAATACTGCTGGAAAAGGGCCTTCACCTTCAGGCACAACCAGATATCCGCGCATTGTTCCTGAACTTCCACCCGGTGATGCATAGTCAACCCAGTTTGCTTTAATGCGTTTGTCTGTAAATTGCACTTCTTGTGCATCGGCATAATTGGGCATCATTGCGCTGGCCATTGCCACAGCAGAAACGCCGACAATAGCTGCACGTTTTAAAAATTCTCTGCGGTCGATATGGCCATGGCAGTATTCGTCGTAGAGTTCAAAAACTTGGTCGTCAATATCATCTTGGGTCATGGTAGAGCTCCTATAGTTTGTACATGGATTCATGCATGCCGACGATAGAAATCACGTCTGGCTTGGGGGTATTCTCGAAATTGTTATTGTTAATAACAGTGATAGGTTCACCAACAGTTTCTTTAACCTGAATAGGTGTACTGTTTTTAAAATTGTTACCTTGGATATTTATAACTTGTACACCAAGCAATTTGATTGATGCCGCCACTGCATCTTTATCAGAGCCAACTTCAATTGCCTCTGAGCCAGTGATTGAAACATGGGGGCCAAACGTACTCTCGTCTGTACAACAGCGGTAGATATCTGCAATTGCACCTACATTTTCAAAGGTGCTATCAGCAATAGTGACGTACTCGCCATTGTAATAACCGCGGTCGTCGTTTTCGCTATTCATCTTGATCACGGTTCCGCTGATGTCCTTGAATTTGCTATTGCGAATTTCAACCTTGTCCGCAAAAGTAAATTTGCCGGCGTTGAAAAAACTGAAATTTGCACCTGAGTCTAAATTCTCAATGGTTGAGTTTTCGACAATAAGTTCGTAGTTGCTCACAACTGACCAAGAAACGGTTCTAACAATAGTGTTGCCACGGTTTCTGGCACCCGATTCAGCAGTAATAGTCACGCCATCTAGTTTTAAACTGCCACCTTCTACAAGATCAAACAGGGCCATTCTTTCTGAGGTGATTTTAGCTTTTCCATTACCGCGGATTGTGACTGGCTTAGCAACTGTGATGGTGGCTGAGGTGACGTAATCACCAGCTGCAAGCTCGATGACATCACCTGCGCTGGCATGTAAAACCACATCAGCCAGTGTGTTTAAACCTGGTTTAGCCTTAAGTGTTTTACCACCAGAAAAGCGATTTAATTTGCCTGGCTTTGCATACCAAGACGGGCCGGTCGCAGATTTATCTAGTACTTTAAGATCTTTGCTTACGCCAACGTTGGCAAGCGTTGAATCTGAAGGATACAACAGGCCATTTTTTGCTTTTTTAAGTGTGATGTTTTTATGAATGGTGTTATTGGTGAATTTGATACCAGAGATATCATCATGTTTTTTGAAGTTGTCTTTACCGTTTGCGTTAAACACTAGGTTGTGACTGAAAATACTGTTAACAGGTGGTGCTGATCGCTCTTCATCACTGCCAGCCCCAAGTTCGATAGCATCAACATCAATAATCGAATTGTTTTGAATCAGTGCGTTATCGACTTGGTGATAGCGATTAATTGGAGAGTTGTAGATACCATTCATAATGACAAAACCACCGCCGAGTCTGTAACCCGTTAGGCCATACATATAATTGTTGCGGATAGTTTGGTTTTTATTGATTACCCGAATACCACCTGTGTGAGGTACTCCGTTACCCAAGAAAACGTTATTTTCAACAAGGTTATTATTACCGTGACGTAAGGTTAATGTGCCACGAGATTCAAAAAAGACATTGCCACGATATACATTGCCACTAGATTTGTTGGAGATAACTTCTACTTCACCGTCTCGACGGTCAAAATAGTTGTTTTCAACCGTGGTTAAAGAGTCATGCAAAGAGTTCCAGCTATTGCCGATGCGGATAGTTTCGCCACCATTGGCGCCTAACACTGGCCGAGGGCCAAAATAGTTGTGATCTATGCGGTGGTGGTTTTCTAGGTTTTCTTTGCCGCTTCCATTGCGAGAGAATAATTGTACGCCAAGCGTAACGCCGCGATTACTTTTCCCTGCGATGAAGTTATGGTCAAAACGGTTGTGCTTGCCAGACAAGGCTACCCATGTATCTTGGCTAGCCCGTTCTGGTTTGCTGAAGCCTTCAATCACCACTTCGGTTACTCTAGAATGATAAGCACTTACTCCATTGTCATTACGAAAACTAATAACAGGACCTCTTGGAGAGTGCCCATGTTTAAACACCAATCCAGATACAACCAGGTACTTACCTGCTAAACGCAAATTTGAACGCCCAGTGATTATTACTTTACCTTTGGTTTGAGCGGTAAGGGTGATGGGATTATCGGCCGCACCGACACCGGTAAGCTCAATTTCAAAATCGCTCCATTCACCATTAGCTAAAACGATGGTGTCACCAGCCTTTAAAGAATTAACAGCTTTAACGTACTCGGATTGAGTTTTGACCACAAAATCTTTAGCTATAGCTGTATTGATAACAAAACAAATGAATAAACAGGCCGCGGTGATTACCTTATATTTGCTGCTCTTTGTTTTATTCTTATTTAAATGCATATATTCCACCTCTCATTCCCTCTATTTACCCCTATTTTTGATACATACAGGTAAGTGCAAAAAACCATTTTGTTAATTTTATGTTAACCAGTTTGTCAGTCAATTACACCATAATTGCAGAACAATTATCCAACATGAAGATGGTGGATTTACAAAAGTTTTACAAGGTCAATCTATTGTCCAAGGACTTTATTAGGAGTCTGCTAGAGGTGTTTTCATTTTTATTTATGAGTAATGGAAAGAACTTTGCACATTCTACATTGGCGCGCTTGAGTCTATTGGACTTTATGAGGTTAATAGTTAAAGGAGTAAGTTAGCGCACTTAACATTTCAAAACTGAGATTTATGTGGGTTATGACTTTGGGAGAAATTTATTGATTATAAAATGGTGGCCCCTCCCTGTATAGAAAATACAGTAAAAAGCAGGCTCTGGGACGATTCACCCCCTATTTTTAGTGCTTTTATCGCCTTTTTTTACACTTCTCTATAGTGTAAAAAAAGGTGTGAAAATGAAATTATTAACAAAATTTAAATTTACTGATCTACGTGTTTTATCACTCAAAGCTGAAGTAAAAACCAAGACTTACTCCGATCAATCGCTAAGCAACCTAAAGCTTACTGTTACTCCTTCAGGGACAAAGACCTTTTATGTTAGGTTTAAACTTAACAATAAGCCTATAAATCACAGGCTGGGTGATGCAAGTCAAATAAATGTTGACGAGGCTCGAAGTAGGGCGGTTAATTACATCAACTTTAAGTCGAGATTGGGACTTGAACAGGGGAGTGGCCTAACCGTCGATGATGTGTTCAACCTATACCGTGAAAATGAGTTGTCAAATAGAAATACAATTGCAGGACGGACTCATGCACTGGAAGTTTCTTACAAAAAACACGTTAAGCCCCGAATTGGTATTCAGTTTGTCGAAGAAATAACGCGTAAAACGGCGAAGGAACTATTTGTTGATATAGAAAGTCTAGGTTACAGCGTTCATAACCGCTGCTTAACGTCTATCAAATCAGCTTTTAATTATGTGATGGAATTCGAAGATGGAATTAACCTGTCGGCTAATCCGTTTCTTGGAATTCGAAAAATGACAGAGGTGCAACGGAGTAGGTATTTAACTCATGAAGAAGCGAGGGGGTTACTATTAGCACTAGATATGGAAGTGAATCAGAATGTAGCTGATATTTATCGCATAGCTTTATTTACAGGTGCCAGACTATCCAACGTGAAGATGATGAAATGGCAGGAAATTAATTTTTCCAGCAATAAATGGTTAATACCCGCAACTAATACCAAAACAAGTAAAGTGTACGAGCTTCCTCTGCATCGCTCCGTTGTTGATTTGCTAGTGAATCGAAGAAACAACGCTACTGATTCGCCGTTTGTTTTTGCATCCAACACATCGAAATATGGATACATAACAGGGGGTGACCCAGTGTGGAAATCGGCAATCAAAAATGCGGGGCTATACCATGAGAACCCCAATATACGACCAAGACCGCACGATTTGAGACGAACATTCGCTACATGGCAGCTTCAATCTGGTACAGATATCAGCATCGTTTCTAAGTCGCTATGTCATACATCACTTAAACATACAATGATTTATGCTCATACCAATACAGAACAAATCAGAAGCTCAATTGATAAAGCATTTGATTTTATTTACTAAGCTTAAACGGAAAATAAACGTAATGTTCGCAGACTATGAACATTGTACTTAAAGAAAAGATTGAGGATTAGTGGAGGTATTCATGCGGTGCATGACACACATCAGTGACGCTGATTACCTTCCTCTCTAAATATTGGTGGAGCTTAACCATTGCCCATGTATCAAGCTCACATTAAGCTTTGAGTGATTCAGCTAGCTTTTCCTTAGTTGGTTGCCATTTTAAGCAACGTCTAGCTGTTTGATAATCAGTTTTGGTTAATTGCATTTACTTTATAAGCCTTTGTGCTTAATTCGCATAGACACTCTGCCCTTGCCCTGGGTACTTTTCAAATATGTGCATATAAACCTCACTACAGGTTTTAGGCCATAAGTCGTCATCATAGGTTTCAGGCAAGCTGTCTAATACTTCCTCGATCATATTCTTAACTCTGGCTTTAGTGCGCTGTTTCTTACGCCAATCAATAACCAATATTTCTTGCATTTTTTCTGTAAGCGTTTTGGCTATTTCTTTAACCTGATTTCGTTCTTTATCTGTTAATGGAGCATCCTGAATCATCAAATCGTATACTGCTAATTCTTCTTCTGTTAGTCCTTCACGCACAGTGCGCTTTTCTTCGTGTTCTAATTCATTGATGAACTCTTTCAATCGGTTAAAGAACTCTTCAGCTGTATACGCGCCCAAGTTGTACTCTTCGATCAAGTCTTGAAATTTCTGCTGTAAGTCTTGCCGTGTTTTATTTTTAAGTACCATTGGCTGCAACTTGCGTTCAATCAGGTTCTTAAGCTTTTCTGCATCTGACTGTTTAGGCTTTTCAATCGATGCAACCATAGTAGCTAAAGCATCAAAATCAATGTTGGCAATATTGACGGGTTCTGGCAGGTTGCTCTGAATTTTGATGGTGGAGATCGACTCGTCTAAAAGTTCATTAACTTGGTTGCGAACAACATCTAGTACATCTTCATCATCAATTGTTAAACCTGATTTTAAGCGCATTTGTGAATAAATAATATTAATGGCTATGCGATATGGTACATATTGATTAGCGCTATCATCTGGCATGATTGCTTTAAAAATTCGGTTTACTTGTCTGATGAAAGCCGTGAATTCTTCTTTATTCTTTGGCTCAAGCAGTATTTCGCTAGCGTTGTCTAATAGCGTAAGCTTTGCAAAACCATCGGCAGGTGCTGACACTATTTCATTTAGGTCGATATTAACGCCATTTAAAAATACAATCAGTTCATTGATGGCAACGCCCAATGCTGCTACTAGTTCGGATTTGTCTTTAGCTGGGCTATCAATCTTATACGGTGCGCCACCTTCCGCTACACCACCACCGTATAGCCCTAGAGCTTGCTGTAAGGCACTGAATATATTTATATAGTCAACAATTTGCCCTGCTGACTTGCCTTCAAACACGCGGTTAGCACGTGCGATCGTTTGCATTAACGTGTGGCTTTTTAGTGGTTTATCCAAGTAAAGCGTTGAAACAGACGGCGCATCAAAGCCCGTTAACCACATCGCACAAACGAATACGATTCTTAAATTATCTTCAGGGTCTTTGAATTTTTCGTCAATTTTTTCTTTTAAAAACCGTTCTCTATGGGGTTTGTAATCCAGTCCCTTTTTAGTAAGTCTTTCATCATCATTCTGCCCGCCAGAAACCACAACCGCCATATCGGCAGTTTCCATGTGGTCTATTTGAAATTTTAACTTGTTTAAACGGCTACCTGATGCATGTTTTGCCTGCGACTGTAAGCTACTAAGCTTTGCTTTCCATGCCAATTGAACCTTGTCGTACATCTTAATAGTGGTCGCTTTATCAATAGATACCACCATTGCTTTACCCAACATACCATCACTAAATGGATCACGGTTTATATAATGTTCAACCAAATCAGCGGCAATCGTTTCGAGTCGGTCGTCTCTTGTGATGATATGATAAGCCTTAGAAAACTCAGTTTCTAAGCGAGTTTCTTGTTCGTCAGTAAGGTCTGCTTGATCAAGTATTTCAGCTATGTCATCGCCTATAGTATCACTCGATACGGAAACTTCAGGTACACGGTTTTCGTAATACAAGGGTAATGTCGCACCATCATCAACAGCATCAGCGAAATTATAAATACTGATGTAATCACCAAACACTTCCTGTGTTTTTGCTTCGCCAGCCAATAACGGTGTGCCTGTAAAAGCCATGAAAGATGCATTAGGCATAGCGTTACGCATATTCATTGCGAGAGAGTCGTATTGGCTACGGTGTGCTTCATCTGTAATTACAATTATGTCATCACGCTCAGAAAGCACAGGAAAATTTCCTTTCTCATCCCCTTTAAACTTTTGAATCAAGGTGAAAACAAAACGGTGATCTTCACCAAGTAACGCTTTTAACTGAGAACCTGAATCTGCTTGGCAGTTTTCAGTAACAATACCCGCAGAGTTAAATGTTTTATAAATTTGATCGTCTAAATCTGTTCTGTCAGTGATCAATACAAACGTCCAGTTCCCTGTGTATTTGCGAAATGCTTTTTTACAGAAGAACACCATTGAAAAACTCTTACCGCTACCTTGGGTATGCCAAAAGACACCTAGCTGCCCAGCGCGTTCCTCAACGTTATTAAGACCAGATAAAGCCTGATTAACACCTAAATACTGGTGATACTTTGCAATGATTTTTACCGTATGTTTGGCTTTTACAAACAGAGTGTAATTTTCAATAATATCTAGCAGGCGGTTTTGTTCACATACACCACGTATGACAACTTCTAAACTGACTCGGCGTTCTTCTTTTTCGCTTTCGACCTTCTTCCATTCAGCGAAATGTTCCCACTGACTGGAAATAGAGCCAACCTTAGATTGCACACCATTAGACAGGATGACGATCTGGTTGTAAGTAAACAGCTGTGGAATGGTATTTTTGTAGTCAGATAAATTGTTTTTATAAGCCGTTAACAGGTTTTTATGGCTTGCTTTTAATTCAACAAAAACTAAAGGTAAACCGTTAACAAAACCCATCAAGTCAGGGCGACGGGTTTCAATTTCACCTGTTATACTCATCTGGCTACAAAGCAAGAAGTCATTATTGCTAGCGGTTGACCAATCTACATATTGAACAACGCAGTCTTCTTCATCTTCAGCATTTGTCATATATACATAGCCGTTAGATAACAATTCATAGACTTCTTCATTGGCTGATATAGGAGTCATAGCACTTCTATCGCGGGCAATCTCGTCTATAGCCTCTTGAATAATCAATAAGCTGATATCTGGGTTTAGTTTGATAAGAGCAGCTTTCAGCCTTGCAAATAAAACCACGTCATTACGTGTTTCTCTGCCAAAAAATAACGGGTTGTCAGTCAAGGATTCATCATCTAATGAGCCAAAAACCTCATCCCAGCAAGTCGCTGTGTCCCAACCCAATTTCGAGAAAAGGTTAATTGCTGGTTGTTCTACTAATGCATCTTCCGTGTACGTCACGCTAACCTCCTACTGTAAATCGATTACTTGCTGAATAAGCTCAATTGCATATGGTAACTCTGAAACTTGCGTTACTTTTAATTCAACATCACCATTTCCCCATCTACCAAGGTTGGTTACGTCTCTACACAACCCTTTGGGATCGTGAATATCTTCAAATTTACAATTTAGAGAAAGGCGCAACCCTGATGCTTGAGGTACCACATCAACAAAATTGGTATCTAATTTGAAAGCGACATAAAGTTTTAAAAACTCTTCTTTGACGTTTTCATCAAGCGCCAAAACTTGTGTTCTAAATTTTTGATACAGTTCTTTTGAATTACCTTTGTAAATAAAGGGATGATCTTCAATAGAGTAAGACGTTTTATGTTCTTCAATTGTGCGGTACAAGGCTAAAATGGATTCTTCCATTTCTGGGTATACCCACACCTCTGACATTTTGTTACTCAAAGCAGACGTGCGTACCTTAATTTGTTGTTCATTCCAGTTTTCGAGATGAGCTAAGCTTTGATTAAGCTTTAACGGACTTGATGAAAAACCGCCTTCCATATCTCTTTTAGTCTTAAACGGCTTGTCACTCAATTCAGAGTTATAACCAGTCAAGGTTAAATTTCCAATAGTGTGCAAATATGTCTCTTGTATGGTTTTCCAATTCTCGCCTAACTCGGTTTTCCACTCTTCAGACAAATTTTGATTTTGTGGCATAACATGTTCAATAGTGTAATCTTCGACGATTACTCGTTCTTTTCTACCAAAGTTTTCTAGGCGTCTGAGCCAATATGCTTTGCTGCGGATGTTATACATATCCTTAGTTGTAAGATTGCGTTTAAACTCTTCGTTTGAAGGAAATCGCCTATAACTTGTTAGTTTTAAAAATTCGGCTTTAAAACTTTCTAAGTATTTTTCTTTCTTGAGCAATTTACTAAAACCAGCAAAAGTTTTATTTAATGAATTAGTTGGTATTTCGCATATGTAGCGACGGAATACATAGCTCTCAATATATCGACAGCATTGTTCAAACTCATCAATGGTCAATATGTTGAAATGATAATCGTGATAAAGCTCTAGGATCAGGGGATAAGCAACATCAACTTTATAAGCGTTTATATCTTTAAATGCTTCTAATAGCTTAGGTTCCGTTTCTAACTCTCTAACAAAAGCGATGTAAAACTTTGCATATTGGTATACATCGGCAACGATATCAGCAATACCACTGTCATTAGACGTCGCAAACTTCTTAAATCCTTCATAAACATCCCCAATCCTAGGCGGCTTACCTGTTTTAACTGTAAGGAAATCTCGCATAAATTGATTGAATAGCCAGCTATACTCGCCATGCCCAAAATCGCTCTCCATAGGATACCAATAATCATTATAAAGCTGATTTTGTTGCTTCGGTTCAAGCCCCATTAAAACATAGTTTCTTATAAGATCTGCTTGGCTTAGATCTAACCCCGTAGAGTTTAAGCTTTCAAAAATAAGCTGCGGATTATCCCTTTCTCTATCCAATGCGATATCGACGATTATTAGCTTTTGTAATCCTAAATAAACTTGGTTCAACTGTTCAGTACTGGCATTTTCCAGTTTTCGTTTGAAGAGTAAAAAATTCTGGACAACTCGAAGTGGCGATTCTTCATCAACGATATTTTTACCGTCCACTAAATGGCGCAATGCTTCATCATCAGCCTTGGTAAGAATCAACTTATAAAATAAATCCCCCTCTTCGGCATCATTGCATAGATAGTATTTTTTCAGTTTTTTAGCATTGGTGCCATCAACAACGCCTTCATTCCCTTCATCAACTCTGTTTTGTATTTCACGAGTCAGAGCTGCAATGAGTAACGTAGTTGAAGTTAAACGTTGTTGGCCATCAATTACTAGTAATTGTGGTACATCACTATGGCTATATAATCCCCGCTCAACGTAAACAACAGAGCCAATGAAGTGCGCTTCTAAATCTGTTGAGCCAGCATGCACAATATCTTTCCATAATTGTTCGCACTGAGCGTGAGTCCAGCTGTATTGGCGCTGATAAATAGGGATAATGAATTGTGCTGATTTTTGCAAAAACTTAAATAGTCTCGTTTCCGTTGCTTTCATTGTTGATTCCTTAATTTACGCTCTTCAGCGTTACGCTTTTCTCCATATTTAATTTGATGATCAATATTATCTATAGAACCTATTTCCCAACATTTTAAATCTAATGTTTTCTGACTATCTAAAGTATCTTCCGTGTACGTCATCTTCTTCTCTTATTCAAATCAGTTAATAAGTTGTCAATCAGGTCTAAATCAGCTTTAACCTCAACTATAGTTCTAGGTCGTTGTTGCAGCCCAGTTGCTGTATCGTGGCCTTGAAAAAATGTACTACAATTAGACATTCCTCTATCAATAGTATCGTAATCTTCTTGAGTGATATCGTCTATCAAATTAGTGATACGCTGTGTTTGAATTGAACGCCCAAACCTTGTTACAACATTATTAAAAAGCTTTTCTTCAACTAACCTTTCCCAAGCTTCCCGAAGTAAATTATAAAAACCGTAACAGTGTTGTGAATATTCAAGCTCAGTCCCCGTCCGATCAACTTTTTCTAAGCTTTGATAGGCTGCATTTAACTGCCCAATTCTTGCCTTTATAGGTAATGCATCCCAAGGGGGAGTATGATCAACAATTCCTGTATGCTGGCGATTTCGGTCTAATCGCACTTGTGTAACAGAAGCACCAGCCACATTATCCACACACTCAAGTAAATACTTATAGAACACAATATCATGAGTGAATACAACTACTTGTCTTTCAAGTGACTCTTCCACTAGGCGTCTACCAATATCTTCTCGCCATCTATGGTCAAGCGAGTTCACTGGATCGTCAAAGATAACTGCTGAACGCCTGCCATCAGAAATAATTTCCGCCATAAAGCAGGCAATAGCTATGCACCGTTGCTCACCTTCACTAGCAATTTCAGAAACTACGTTGTTACTACCGTCGGTAATTTCCAATTTTGAAAGCTGCTGACTGGCAGAGCCTCTTGTTTTAACTTTGACATTAAACCGATCAAATCCAAATTTGTTTAACTCTCCTTCAAAGCACTTCAATAAAGGTTCGATTAATGTCGCTTTACTCAACTCATTTGAAAGAGTGGTTACCTGTCTTGTATTAGTGACTTTTTCAATATCTTTTATTTTATTTTCAATAACGTATCGCGAAATATTAGCGATGATACTTTCTTTGTTTTCCGCAACTAACTTACGAGCCTCAAGCTCTGCTAACGCTTGTTCCTTTTCTTTTACTATCGCGCCGTGAGATTCATCATTTTTGTCTGCCAACTCGTTGACTTCATTAACAAGTGCCTCTAGTACTTCCTCGCTGTATTTCACAGGTGTTTCATCAATATCAGGGAAAGCACTTTCAGCATTAGGTTTTAAAAACTGAGACTTACGTAATTTAAGCGACTCAACTAGCTCTGCAATTGAGGCATTAAAGCTATTTTCTTCGGCGGTCAGCTCATCAATAACAGCATCATACTCACTCAGATCTAACGCCAACTCAGTGATATTCTTAATTTCAGTTTGAAGTTTTTGGCTTGCTTTCTCAGCCTCTTGAACAGCTTGGTCGGCAACAAACTCCTTAAAAGAAGCTAGTTTGGCCGCACTATCATTACCTACTATTTGCAAACAAAGAGGGCATGTATCTGACTCAGCTGGCGGGAACGGAATATCCCCCGATTGAAACTTAATAAAAGATTCCGCTGCTTTCCATAGCGTTAGCCATTTAGCGTCACCAATACCTTCAAATGGCAAATTGGACAACACTCTAATTTTTAGTTCTTTGGCGAGTTCAGCTTTTTCATTTGCATCACTCTTAAGTGTGTCTAAGTCAGTGTAGGCTTTATCAGATAAAGCATTGCTTAACGACCTAAGTTTTTGAGAGAAAGGTTTTATAGTTGCAACCTTTGTATTTAATCCCTTTTTCAAACTGGCGACAGACTGAGACTTTAATTCAAAAATTCTTTGCTGGAGCGATGCAATCTGGTTAAGTTCGTCTTCAGTTGCACAATGCTTTTCAACATCTTCTTCTGTTGATAGATGGTTTAACCCATTAACGAATTTGCCGCTTAATGTTTCAGAAGAAAATACTGGTAAAACTTGAATGCCATTACCTGCCGTTAACTCTTCAGTAATTTGTCTTTTTACATATTCCAAAGCATTCGATAAGCTTTCTAATACTTTTAGAGCAAATGGTTTATAGCCAAGGGCACCTTCTTTTTTACTTACATAATGTGACGCCGTATCAGTATCGAAAACTCTAATAGATTTAAGGTTTTCATCGGCTTCGGCTGTTTTTGTCCAATCAATCGTTAAAGATTCACTATCGTTGCAAACTGTTAACTTGGCTGATGACTCATCACTAGAGTTTTCAAATACATTACCAAGTATCGGTGCAACATCGCCTCTAGTTAGGCAAGCGTGTTTTAATATACGAGCATAAGTTGATTTACCCGTACCATTATCACCATAAATAATGTTTAAGCCGTTTGAATTTAAAGTTAGATCTTGGTTTGGTGCTAAAGAGCCAACATTAACTACGTCAGTAACTGAAGATAACTTTATCTCTGATACCTCTGAAACTAACCCAGCTGCGGTAACAGGGGTTTCGTAAAGAGGGTATAACTCACCTTTATCAATAACCCCATATTCCATTTGTGCTATTGCCCAAATCAGACGATGCTGTGCCTCGGTTAACTCACCTTTCTTTAATGCAAGCTTTACAGCATGACGCCAAAAAACGGGTTTGTCTTTCACCCAATCAACTAGTTTTTCAATCGGCTTCATATAACATCCTTATAATTCAATTTGTCCTGAGATTAGTTTTGGTAACAACATATCGCGTTGCTGTTTTAAGTTTTCGTTTCTTTTTGAGACGTTGAAAATACTTTTAAACATCGGTTGAATAATTTGGGTAAATTCATTCATTAGCTCTTTTGGTGGGACTGGTAAGTAACAAGAGGCAAAACAATCGTTGTGGACGCGTTGACGGCCAGTAGCGCCAGTCATACTTTGAATGGCGTGTTCTCGGAAATTATTACTTCTAGATAAAAGATAAATAAACTCTGAGCTTAAATATTCACTTTCTCGCAATACAATGAATTCTGTAGAGCCAAAGCCGACAGGTTGTTCAGGTGTTAAAAACTGAACATAACCCGTTTTACCATTTTGCAAACAAGGGGTGATCCTCGCAAATAAAGTATCTCCATTAATAAATTTGGCGCCACTGTTACCTGCTTTTTCGATAATATCACCAATCACCATAGAACCTTCAGATAAGCCGCTCATGCCAACAAATGGTTTTTCGCCTTCTTTGACCAGCTTAGTTTTAGGGTTAATAGTGATTGCTTCAGCGGCACTTTTAACCTCCCATCCCTCTGGGATTTGGCCTAATGGCGAGTCGATGAGTTTTGGGTTGCCGTCGGCATCAAGGTTATCTTCATGGTTTGGGGAACGGAAGTTAACAAACCATTCGCGATAAAGTGATTGCGCCGTGTCTTCTAAAATAGCGATACGGCGGTTGTTGTTTTCGATTAGGTTGTCGTAGTTATGCAGTATTGCACCAATTTCACGTTGCACCTTTAAAGGCGGAGTAGGGATTAATATCTTTCTTAGTTCGCTTTGCTTAATACCTGCAACAGTCGTTCCTGTTGCCCTAGCATTAAGTTCACCTTGAACAAATCGGGATTGCATGGCAAAAAGTAAATAATCTTGATCCAAAATTTCAGGATTTGCTCGCAGTAGAATTACGCGCTGCGCTAGGGCTATTTTTTTTGAGCTTCTAATTTGAGCGACTTCACCCAAAGGCGCTTCTGTTGTTAACAGGACGTCACCTTTAACAGGAAGACCTCTTCTCATCCAAGAGTCATATTCATTTTCAGCGATATATTCAAAACTACTATCGGTTATAGTGCCTTTTTTTATAACTTTTGCTGTTATTAAGCGTATTCCTGACTCTGTTTTTTTGGGAGTCTTGCCTCTATAGTCAATTAACGTATCAAGACAGTCTTCTATCGGTAAATAGTCCATTAAATTGCTCCAATTACTTTTGAAACATTAGTGGCTATTTCCGCTTCTAATTCATGCGCCTCTGCATTTAATACTTCTAACTCTTCTTGTAAGGCTTCTAACTTAGCAGCAAAGTCTTCATCGTGTTCTTGTTCACCTTCTGCAACTCCAACATAACGACCAGGATTCAGGCTGTAACCTTGCTCAATAACTTCAGCCTTAGATGCGACCTTGCATAAACCAGCGATATCTTGGTAAGCTAATTCACAACTGTCATTGGTAAAGAAGTCTTCTAATTTAAATTTACCGTCGTTGCCAGAGTCTGGGTGTGTTTCAAGGTAGGTATTATCAATATCTTGTCCACGGTATAAACGCACAATGTTGGCGATAAAGTTAAGTTGCTCGCTGGTGTAGTCACGAACAGCACGGGTGACTTGGCGGAAGATATGACGTGCATCGATAAACAATACTTTGTCTTTGTTGTGCGTAGGTTTATTTTTATCTAAGAACCACAACGCACATGGCAAGGTGACGGTGTAAAAGAAGTTGCTTGATACTGCCACCATGACATCTACCGCATCATCTTCGATAAGCTTTTGACGAATTTCTTGCTCTGAACCACGGGCATCGCTAGCTGAATTTGCCATAACAAAACCCGCTCTGCCTTTTGCGCTAAGCGCGGTATAGAACATTTGAATCCAAAGGTAGTTGCCGTTGTCGTTACGCGGCATACCAAAAGGGAAACGATGTTTATCACCTTCTAAACGATCTTTTTGAATTTCATTTACGTTGAACGGCGGGTTAGCCATAACATAGTCAAACTGGCCGTGTTGTTTGCCATCAAAAGTATCACCTTTAGCTAGCTCAAATGGGTCTTCATAGTACGAGTTACCTTCGCGGATATCACCTTGCAAACCATGTACAGCAAGGTTCATTTTTGATAGGCGAACCGTATCACCCGTTTTTTCTTGCCCAAATACAGAAAGCTCATCTGAAGCTGACTTATTGTGGTTAGAAACGAAATCAGCAGAACTAACAAACATGCCACCGCTTCCGCAGGCTGGGTCGAACACTTTGCCGTGGTATGGTTCAATAACCTCAGTGATTAGCCTAACTAATGCAGAAGGCGTGAAGAATTCACCACCACCTTGACCTTCAGTTTTGGCAAACTCATTAAGGAAGTATTCGTAAATACGACCAAAAATATCTGAACCAAGGCTAAAATCGATGTCATTAAAGTTTTTCAATAAGCTTTTAAGAATATCGTTTTCGAAACGTGTAAAGGTTTTCGGCAATGCATCTTTAATGGCTTCGTTATCAGCCTCTAACGCCTTCATTGCGTTGTTAACATTAACGCCAATATTAGAGCCTTCTGGTAGCGCTAGAAGATTTGAATAAAGCGCACCATCTGGAACATACATAGCTCCTTCAGCTTGGAATTTTGATTTAATATCTCCACTGCCGCGACGTCGTGAGCTAGTTTGTTCGGTAAGTTTATCTTTTGCGAGTGTAAAACGATATTCAGCATACTTAAGGAAAATTAAACCAAGTATTGGTCGAGAGTATTCTTGTGCTGTTAGCCCTGTATTAGCGCGTAATGAGTCGGCTGCTGACCATAATCGTTTTTCTAATTCTTCTATCTTTTTGAAATCTGCCATTTTTTGAATTCCTTATATACTTCCCTGTTACAGGGTAATGTATCAATTATGAGTGTTAATATACGACTATCTTATTGATATTTAGCCAGTAAAGTCGTTAATGCTTGTTGAGACTGTTCAAACTCAGCCTGATAACTCTTTAATGTTTTTAATTCTTTCGCGATATTTAACTCTTCTACTTCAACCTTTTTAACGATGTAGCGTGAAATAGTTAACTCGTTATTTTGCTGTCTGATTTCAGGTATAAATACCGACTTATAGCGTTCATCATCAATCAGCTTTCCTGCTGCTAACTCAGCGATTAACAATGCATCTTCTTCTGATATAGCAACACTGCTTTTATTCGGTGTGCCTATTTCGCTGGCATCTACAAATACGACAGGAGAGCCTCCTTGCTTGTTTTTATTTAATACCAAGATCACAGGGGCGATGCTTGTCCCACTAAGAACCGAAGCGGGTAGACCTATTACGGCTTCAAGCAGTTCATTTTCTAGTAAATACTCCCTGACTTTTGCATCATAGCCGCCTCTGAATAAAAATCCTTGAGGCAAAACAATGTATCCTTTCCCTGTGCCGTTAAGATTGCTAAGTGCTTGTTGAATCCATAAGCTATCACCAGAGTTAGCTGATACAGCCTTACCCACAGGAACACTGATAAATGGCGCTTCAACTAACATACGGCGTTCATCAGCACTAAACTTTTGCGCCATCGGCGGCTCCATAAGGGCTACATCGAATTGTACTTCCTTATTAAAGGCAGGCTCTAAAAGAGAATCGGAATTAGCCAACTTAAACTGTTTATTCTCAAGTGATAATAATCTGTATGCTGTTACGTAAGTGCTATGATTTTTTTCTTCAAGATATAGCACTTCAGAGTCCAAACATGAGGTTATTCTTGCTAATCCACATGCACCGTCATATACCGATTTGTCGCTGCAATCACCAACAAGTGCAGTGAAAATTCTTTCCATACTTTGGTTGGATGAAGCTGCTCCGAACTTACCGAGCGCTTGTGTATTCAATTCTCTTAAAGCACTTGCTAGTGAATCAAAGTCTGAAATATCGGCTATAAAAGAGATAACAAAGTTAATAATCTTTGCATCAATTCTATAATGCTCTGGTGCGACACATACTTCAGGCGGGTGTTCACCTTTCAGTACCATTCCAGCTTCTATAAGCATGTCTAATTGCTTAGCATGACCACTATTCACAATGGTCTGAAAAGAGTCTGGGTTTTCTTTAGCAATAAAGGCAACATAAGTAATCAACTCTAATGTGTGACTCACTTCCATTGAGCCACGGCAACTATCCATTAAGCTCCATAATTGTTTTGATAAAGTGTCCATTATGCAGCTCCTTTCATTAGTTGACTGATGCAAGCTGTAGCGACTTTCTTTTGTTGCTCTGCCAAGTTGAGCGTTGAATGATAAGCTAGGTTACTTGCGTGAAATAATTCGGCAATTTCTTGCTGTTTATTTAACTCTGGTACCGCAATTTCCAGCTTCTTGATATTTGATAAGCTAATATTCTTAATGGCTGCGCCCGTGCTTGTTGCATCTAACAGGCTCTGACCTACGGGTGAATTAAAGTAAGCAACCAGTACTTCACCCAGTAATTCGCTTGTGCGTGGTCTTAATAAAATAAAATTGGCAGAAGCTATTACATTAAGCTTGGCAATGCTTGCCGTTACATAACCTGCTCTAACTGAGTTACCTTTAGCCAGCAACACCACATCACCTTCTTGTAATAAGAAGCGTTGGACATCTTTTCCTTCTTTTATCGTAACAGAGCCAAGCTGGTGATCGATAATTTCACCGTTTAAATTTAGCGAACTACCAGTTAATAAGTGCAACGCGTTTTCTGTGTCTTGAGCACTTTTTTCAAATAACGCGTTTGTTGCACCAGTAGTAAATTCATCACATAAATATTTAATAGTTCTCACCTTAAGCCTCTTTCGTTTTTCTTCTACGATTAATTTGTTGAGGTGATACTAGTTCATTAAGCTCACTTAAAGCAAGTGGTTTTTTCAATTACCTTAATTCGTACAGGCAGTACGAATTAAAGGGGTGCAATTAAGTAACTGAAGTAATGGTATTTTTTAAATTTATAAAAATAATATTTTTTTGTGATTGAGTTGAAATACTTCAAGTATGGTATCAATTGAACAAAAGGATTTTTATGTTGATGATCCAGAGTTAGAGTTGTCTTGTATGTAGAATTCCTTAATTAACTGATAAATAGTTGTTCTTGAACAGCCTAGTTCCTTTGCTAACTGCGCCTTTGGTATTTTGGGATTATCAGTAATGATCTTTCTAAAATTTTCTCTTAGTTGTTGGTCTGCATGACGCCCCAAATGACGACCTTGTTGTTTCGCAAGTTCTCGTCCTTCGCTACAACGCTGTAAAATCCTCTTTCTTTCGATTTCAGCAAACGCTGATATAGTACTGTAAATGACTCGACCGATGTCTGAGTTTATATCTATGTCTCCAAGATCATGGCAATAAAGCCCAACTTGTTTCGATTGTAGCCGATCGGCAATTTGCAACGCATCCAATGTATTCCTTGCTAATCGATCTACTTTTGTGACGTGTATTTCGTCGCCTTCTCTACAAAACTCTAATAGACGATTTAATTCACATCTATCAGTTGCCGTTTTGCCTGACTGCTTTTCTGTAAATATTTTTTCGCATCCAATACTTTCCAAATGCTGAATCTGGCTATCAAGTACCTGTTCATCTGTTGAAACTCTCGCATATCCGATCTTCATGTTCAGTAAATCCTCCAATAACAACTTTACATGTGCAAAAATTTAATCAAGGACTTCATGAACAGTTTTTATCGTTTGCGGCGGTGTTAAGAAACTTAGAAGTTTTTGAACAATAAATTACGACCAACGCTTGCTGTAACAGTCAAATAAACTTAGAGACTCCCTCAGGCACTTTTTCCTAATTGTTGTTAATACTTGCTTGGTCTATACCTCTGATGCAACCACTACCTGCCATTGGTAAAACTATTACTTGCCATTAGCACAACCATAACCGCCATTAGCACAACCATTACTTACCATTGGCAAAACCACTACCTGCCATTAGCACAAGCAATAATCCGAACGCTGTGAAATTAGAGGGAAGATTGGGGGCGTGTTTTTGACCTAAGCTCGTCTTTGTTTGATTTAGCTGTTCCAAAATTTGATGGTAGCTTCCTGATATTTTCTATCTCTTGTTGGGTATATCCTTGATGTACGGGCAGGATTCGATAATTGCCTTTTGCCGTTTGATTCTTTGATTTTTCAAAGTACCAGTCTTCAACCACCTCATTTTCTGCTAGCTTTTTCAGTACTGCGACCAGTTTTTCTCGTTTTTTCGCGTCAGTGGAGGTTCTTCCTGTTGCGTTTAACCCCGTCACATCACAAAGCTTTTTAAATGTGAAATCTATATAAGACTGAGACTCTAAATACAGAAACAAAGCCTGACTTAGTTGATCGCTAAGCTTAAAGTAGGTTTCAAAATTGATATAAGTACATCGTGGCTTTTTGTAATACTTAACAAAATCTTCAGAAAAAGTCATTTCCAGACATTTTTGCTGATAGTTCAGCGCTGGTGAATCAGAAGGTTCAAGAAAGTTCATCTGAATGATTTCACTTTTTTGGTCATTCTCGACGATGATGATTTGTGCTGTCTTCAGTCTTTTTATTGAATTGACAAACGGAGTGCAATCTTTTGCATGTTGTATGGGCTTTTCACTTTTTCTAAGCCCCATCAAATAGTTTAGCGGTACGCTAACCTTCCTGTCTGATGTTTTGGGGTTTGGGTTCTTATACTTCCAATAATGCACAGCGAGCATAAGCAGAGGCAAATCATAAGAAAGGTTGAGATTTGCGCCAGTGACTGTAACGATTGCACCCTTCTGATAAACAAACTGTTCATCGCGGTGCTTATCTGGTGATAATTCATTTTTGGTAAATGACCCAAAAATTCCTGTTCTGATAAAGATATTCGGTACAGGTATACTAGATACAGGGCAGTGTTTTGACATAACAGTGGTTCGCCACAAATATTATTTCAGTAGTCGTGCAATGGAGTTTACGGGGTTTTCTGGGGGAGTTTCAAGTCTTTTTTGGGGTTTTCTGGGGGAGGCTGAAAACCACTAAAAACTGTCATTGCAAGGGGTGTAGGCTAATTACCACTATAAAGTCTTTTTATATAAGTACTATTTCTTCTTTTTTACAAGTGAAAAGACTCGGCGTGGCGCTTCGCGCTATTTCAGCGAAAGATTATATGCGCACTGCATAGGCAATAACAGAAAGCCTGCTGAGTTCTGTCGATATAAAGCTTTTTGTCTATTTGAATCGCATTTACGCACACTCAGGTGCGTTGGGTTGTAAATCAAATTCAGTTATTTGATGTCGTTAATCATTAACAGACATTAATTCATAACGATTACGGGTCTCTTCGGTCTTTTTTCTTTTTTTTGTTTTTCGTATCAGAAGAATTGTTTATCCACGGATTAGGTGTTTGTGACAACCTGAAAGGACTATTTTTTTCAGCCATTATTCGCATGTCTTTCTTACGTTCAGACTCTGCCAACATCTCCAATAAATACAGCACTAACAGCGCCATGAGTGTCAGTGAATCCTGCTTTTCAGCGTTTAAAAACGCTTTTGTGCACTCAATACCTGCTGATTTATTAGCGAACGCTTCCATTTTGTAGATGATTTCAAGCGCTTCATCGATACTCAGTGTGGGGTTTGCTGCCAGAATAGCAGCAAGTTCTGGGTAGGTACGGAATAAATTTATCAGGTAATTCAGAATATCCTGTTGAATATCATCGTAACCCAGTTTCAGACAAATTTTGAGTGCCTGTTTCTCAATATATTTTATATTCATACCTCACAAATAACACTCAGGAATACTGTGTCAAATCAGTTGTTTCTCTTGCGTCTTCGTCGTTTTCGCTTGGTATAGCGGGTTGTCTGGGCTAGTGGCTCAATGTGGGCGGTATCCTCAATCTGCGCTACATCATCAAAGACCCCATCAGCTATTGAGTTTTCTGCGGCTTCGTCAAAATCATCAAATTTTTTCGCCGCTATTTGCGCCAATTGCTGTTGTTCATCTTGTCGCTTTTTGAATGTACCCAGAACGGCCTTTAACCACTGCTTAGCATGTTGTTCAAAACGTTTATACAGCGCCATTGTACGGGCAGCTTTTTCAGCTCTTGCCACAAACAGAGGCTTATTTTTCACATTTTTACGTTTAGGCATGTAATCGTAATTCGATTCTTTTAACGCAATTTTCACGACTCTATTAAACGCGTTTTTAACCAGGTAACTGGTTTTTTTATACGGAAATTCTTTAACGACTTGTTTATCAATAACGTTCGACATCATGATGTTTAGGTGTGAATTTTTATCAGGAGAGGCACTTTCGTCGTGCAAAACAACATGACAATGCGCTTTTAATTTATATCTATCGATACCGTATTCACGCGCAACTTGTGTGATGATGTAATCGCTCATCAACGACCATGTTCTTAGATCTTTTGGCTGTCGAATATCCCGCGGTAATGACAGCATCATCGACGTCGTATAGTTATGAACGTAACGTAATCCCTTGAGTTTTTTTTCGGCGCGATCCTGCGCTCTCTCTTCTACCGCTCGTATTATTTGTTTACGAGCGTCATTCAATACAACGATTTTTGTATACTGATGAGACGTTCTATTTTCGTCTTCAAGGTAATTACAAGCATTAATAAATCCTTGTAGGCCTTTTCGAATTTGCTTAAATACAACAGTCCAATTCTTGATCATGCTTCCGCTAGTTATTGTTATCAACGTACCCTAAAAACCGACTAATTCAAGTTGTTGAATTGATATGGACTATTCAAGATAAGGGCAAAGCAACGAACTACGTTCTCAATTGCATTGCTTTCCCCTGACTTGTTGAAGTGCAAAGCCCCTCAAACTCCCCAAACTGCCAGCAGTTTGCAAACGATAAAAAATGGGGAATCGAGCAGACTCGATATAACTGAATTGATATGAAATTCGTGAAGCGATAAGGATATTTTCTGGTGCTTACAACCGTTGTGTGTTTTCCACCACCCTTTGTAAGCGGGGACACCCGCAACGCCCCTACATTAAATAACATACAGGGAGCAGTCTTGCCTGCTCAAAATCAAGAATAATGATGGTTTCCACCTGTGGTAGATCCTCCGCAATTTTTCCTGATTTTTCACCCTCGCCTAGTCGCCCTAGTCGGCAGAAGCCATGACGCGCGCACTACGTGCTGTCGTATAGCTACAACACCGAAATTAAAGATGAAAAGACCATGGTCATTCACAACGAAGTAACTACTTAGGAAGTACAACCACAGATCTATGTGGCTTGT
The DNA here is from genome assembly GCF_051252315.1 of Paraglaciecola sp. Classification (GTDB taxonomy): domain Bacteria; phylum Pseudomonadota; class Gammaproteobacteria; order Enterobacterales; family Alteromonadaceae; genus Paraglaciecola. Next base: position 25,038 of record NZ_JBPOFP010000059.1, read on the forward strand.
TTAGCCGCTTACAATGCGGGTCACTTGCTCGGTGAATGGATTGACGCGACACAGGATATCGAGCAAATCAGAGAAGACATTAGCAACATGCTTAAAAACTCGCCCGCACAAGATGCCGAAGAATTGGCAATCCATGATCATGAAGGCTTTTGGGGTATGGATATCCGAGAGTATGAATTCATTCCGCAGGTACGTGAAAAAGCCTTGTATATAGCCGAATGCGGCTTGTTAGGCGTAGAGCTTTATAAATATTACCAGAGTACAGAAGAAGCAACAGAAGCGATGAACGAACGGTATCATGGCTGTTTTACTTCGCTAGCCGCATACGCTGAACAGTTAACAGGTGAAACAACCAACACACCAAGCCATATTGCCCCCTATATAGACTATGGTCGTATCGCACATGACTGGAAGTTATTTGGTGATATTTTTACCATTGTGACAAGTCAAGGCGAAGTACATATATTCTGCAATTGATGAAAATATGTGAAGCCTACACCATTGAGTCAACAGACAATCTGAAGGCAAGCAAAGGATTTGAATCATAATTCTTTGGTTTTGTCAAATATTTTTGTTGTGATTTTTAAGGTTGTGTTGTATAGTATGTGAGTCGGGACTAACCACCTGACTTCACACCACCACAAAACAGTCAACTTGAAACCTAGTTTGGTGACAAGTGCAATTAAATTTAATGAGGCTTAACCAACCTCAAATAGAGACTGGAGATCACAAATGAAAATTTGTATCGCCGATTGTATTGTGGATAGTCATTACTCTTCACTATACATCAACACAAACATTAACAGCTAGGCAACGTAGCCCACATCTTTGAACTTGTTTCAGGGGGGGCAGATCAGCTTTTCGCTAATTAAAATTTAACTGATAGCTCAGTAATTCATTTTTCGCTCATTTTAGGGCAGGGATTGTTGCGCTCAAAATTGGATAGAGGGATGAATTTATCAACTCTAAAATATTTACTCGAACGTTGCTCACAGGGGATCAATCTTAGCTAGCCCTTAGCTGTTGAATTGAAATTAATCCAATGCACCTAGAGACTTCCATTATTCAGCCGCAAGAGACGCTTCAACCTGCAAGCGTTAGCGATCTGTGCTTGGAAAGAAAAGAAATAATTCAGTGTGTATTGGATTTGGCTATAGAGCTGGGTTGCTCGACGAAAGAGGATTTGAAAGAGATTGGTAAGGCTTTTTATAAAAAAGCTTTTGAATCAAACTCTTCACTGGAAAACTCAAACGATAGTGATCCAAAAAGTTCGCTGTTAAACCCTGCACTAGTCCCAGAAATAGACACGCTATCTAACACTGATGACGTTAGAGCTAGTGCCCAAAGTGCCAATAACATTTTACCTTCAGCGGTAACCAATATTGCAGCTGCTAATTCTGACACATCAAACGATAGAGAGATTTCAAAAAAAGACAGCTGTTATAGGCTCGAAGTGACTAATGATAGTTTTGATTCAGATACATATTTGAGAAATTTCGTTCAGGATTTCTACTACGGTGAAAAGCCTAAAAGAATAAATGGGTTTAAAAATATGTATATTACGGCCTGCCGCAAAGGAAAAACTATTCGGATTCGCATAAGTAATAACGGCGGTTCTATAAACGTTCTATCGTATCCAAAAGACCATGTTTTTACAGACGGTGATATTAAAACGATAAAAACAGTGCATGAGCGTTATTTAATGCGTAGGGCGCAAGGTCTCCCGTGGCAAGATAAGCGTTTCCTGCTGGGTGAAACGGCTTTAAAACTGGAAACTTTTACTCAATTACTTGATTGGTATGCAGATAGAAGCTCCAAGGAACACAAGGTTAAGGTTATCAGGTTAAAAAAACGCTATTTTTCAGGTGAGAAAGGCAATGGAAAGCTGGCTGCTTATTGTCGAGAAGATTTCCTCAGAGATTTCCTTTTCGTATCTCATCCCGACAGATCTCCAAGTGATAGCCTTGAACTTCATAAAATAATCAATTCTTCAATTAACCAAGCGAGAGACGCGTCAAATATAGAAATTGATGTTCAGACTTTGGTTAGACCTGAGGATCGTGCTTATTCCGATAAAACAGATAAAGAAATGCCAAAGATAAGTACATTTGATGCTTTCCTTGGTAAAGCTTTTGAGCTTGGGTACCTTGAACTATGTTTAAGCCTCATTATGCAATTAACGGTACAGACCCGTAAGTCAAACTCCAATCACCAACAGTGGCATAATATTAATTTTGAAAACCTCACCTCTACTGTAGAGCACCATCAACATAAGAATAGGAAACTAGGGGTCTACGTATATCCCAACGAGTTGACTACAATTCTAAGTCGTTATCAGCAGTTTTTAACCTTACAGGACTGGACAACGAAAGATAGAAAGGGCAAGGCAAAATATTTGTTTGAAAGCCGAACAAATAGAGATCAGACAATTGCCAACTATGATGCTCAGTTTGATAGAGTGAGAAGCCTTTTATTATCCGATTTAGACTCGCTAGATAAAAACACCGAGTTATATCGAGCGAAGTACAAGGACATTAGCTCATTTACCCAGCACCGTTTGCGAGATCTTTATGATGGACTTATGTTATCTGTAGGAGCGACGTTCAATCAGAAAGAAAAGGGAGCGGGACGCGCTACAAGTAATGTTGCTAAAGCATATGAAGATTTATCTCTATCAAAAATCACACAGCTAAAAAATAAAATGGTGAGGCTGATCAAAAGGTCTTGTCCAAATTTTATACGTGTAAAACAGGGAATGATCGACACATGGAGTGAACAGTGTTAGCGTATTGGGGTGTAAAAAAAGGTGTAAAAAAAGGTGTAAAAAAGTTTACTTTAATTCCTGAGGTCCTTGATTTTAAAGGGATGAGGAAGTAAAAGTGGTGGCCCCTCCCTGACTCGAACAGGGGACCTGACGATTATGAGTCGTATGCTCTAACCAACTGAGCTAAGGGGCCACTTTTTGAACTTTTTCAAGTCAATTCAGAACTGAGTCAACTTGAAAACGACGCGCAGTATAAGCAGTTTTTTATGGCTTGTCATCACTAGAGTGCCAACTTCAAGAAAGATTTAATAAAATTATTTAATGATTGGCTAATAATTGCGCAAATCCTTCATGTTATTCTGTTTTGGGTTGATTCTCATGTTTGACATTAGGTAGAAGAGCAATGATCTCCTGCTGTAGGTCACTAATCTGCCTTAATAATTTTTTGTGCATATGCACCAATATTAATTTCATTGAAACAGCGTTTTCTAACTCGAGTGTTGATAGAAGTTTTGTTTGATTAAACGGAAAATTGCTTGGGCCTACATTTGGCATTTCTCCGGTTTGTTTAATCGAACTTTTCCATGGGTGATAATTTGTCCAACTCTTCGAATAAGTGTCTTGCTGTTTCACAATGCTAGATTCCATTGAGTTCTTTGAGTTAATCAAGGCTGACCAAATTCTCAATTTTTCTTGGAGTACTGTATTTTGAATAAGATTGATTTCACCTGTGGATATAGCCAAATCAAATATTACTTTGTTAGGGGAATAACCAGGGTTCCAATAATATACCGCTACATAACCGTGTATTCGATTTTCATCTACTGGTTCTGGAGCAGGCCCCATTAAAGCGAGAAACGCAGTAAGTTCATTACTTACTGTGTCTATATTATTTATGCTGGTTAATAATGCGTCTTGATTGTTGGTGAATTCTTTTTGCAGCTTTACCAATA
>NZ_JBPOFP010000060.1:0-28458 GCF_051252315.1 Paraglaciecola sp.
GTCGTATCTAATTGGAAAAAGTCCCATTAACAGCAATAAATACCAAATACTTCCTCCTCCTGAACTGTTATTGGTTGAGGTGGGGGGGGGCGTAGGAGCGATAACTTCGATGGTTATCGATGCTGTGGTGGCTTGATTAAAGTCATCGGTTACGACCAACTCAAAACTTAATGTTTCAGCTGTAGCTGGTGCAGTAAATTGTAAAAATTGTTGATTTGGGTTAATAAGTGTCACAGCGTTGCCCGATGTTTGTTGCCACTGATATTGTAAAGCGCCATCTTCTGGATCCGTCACACTTGCTGCAAAGTTAACTGTTTGACGTACATTGACGTTACTAGTGGCGAATAAACTAATTGTTGGCGCTTCATTCGATTCGTCATCGGCAATGGTTAACAGGCCCGATGATTGAGGAATGAGGACGTCGCTTGTCGCACTTAAGTTGACATTAAAAGTTTCACTAGGTTCGCTGTCAGTATCATTGATTATTTCAATTTCAATTATTTTTGAACTGCTATCGTTTTCCTGCCATGTCACTGTTTTTGTTAGTAAATTGATGTCTTGGTTGGAACCTGTAAGCGGCTCTATGCTCACCTCTACTTGGGTGGCTGTTGATGCATCGCCTGTACGATTTAGTTTTATACCTAAAGTGCCATCTATTTCTTTAACTGGAAAGGTGTCTCTGTCGAAGGAGATTACCGCGACTGGGCTTTGAGTACTTTTTAAGGTGACAGATGACAAGCTTTTTTGCATCAAGTGTGTTGTTTGGCTCGGGTTAAAAAGCTTAACAAAAAAGTATTCATCAACTTCCAATTTATTGTCATCAATAGCGGGTATTGAGATCGTTTTATTTTGTTGCTCATTCTCCCCCCAGGTTAATGTGCCTGAAAGTTCTACTTCTAAATCATTGCTTTCTGTAGAACCAAGTAGTATTTCATAATTGATTGAGGCGCTTTCTGAACCTTGTTTCATGATTTCAATTTCAAGGGTTTGGCCCTCGATCATTTGATATTGCGATTGTACAAAGCCAATTTTAGTTTCGTTTGGCTTGCCAGTCTCATCTTTTAATATATATAAACCACCTTGAATATCACTGACTAATATGTTGCCACTGGGCAAAAATGGGTAAACACCCCAAGCACCATTAAAAGACGTATTTGACGAGCTCGGAAAAGTGTCAAAATAGCCTATCTCTTCAATCTTTGTTGGGTCTGATACGTCGAGCACGGTCAAACCTCTTTCATAATTAGACATATAATATTTGTTACCACGCACAAAGCCATTGTGGTCTATCGCATTTGTGGGGCCAGTCCATGTAGAGACTAATGACGGTGACTCCAAGTTACTAATATCAAATACTCGTAAAGTGGTGTTTAAGGCAAATTCTCTTTCATCTAATTCATCATGTACAAACACATAACGTTTATTTTCAGACCACCACCCCGAGTGAGTATAAGCAGAATTTGTGTAAGGTGTTTCGGACAATGACGACGCCTGGTTTTCAAGGGTATGATCCCATAACCTTAAAGAGTTCTCGTTAAAATCTAACATCACCAAACAGCCACTACTGTTGGCGTTAGGGCAATGGGCTTGCGCTCTTGCGTCGTTAATTAAAAGTGATGAAGCATCGTGACTATAATCATCTCGTGAGGCTCCCGCTAAATTGTAGGTATTGGTGAGCAATTTAGGGTCTTGCAAAGAATAAGACTTAAGGGAACCGCCTGCTGAAACCGCGCCCAGAATATGTACTTGAGCAGGGATATGACTGTTTGCAATATTGAGCCCGTAATCTACGTTGGAAATATATATATTGTGAGCTGCCAGATCGTCAATTTGGCGGCGGTGTATTGAAATGTCATTGGCTAAATCGTTTAAATCAATAATGGTGAACCCTTGAGAAACATCATCTGCGGAAACATAAGCATAGGCTTGCCATTTATTGAGTGTGTCACTAAAAAATTGATAAACCTTAATATCCCGCCAAGTGGTACTTTGACCAGTTATAGAGCCAATTATGATTGGGTTAATGGGATCTGATACATCTACCGCTACCACACCACTACGCATACCAATAAGGGCGTACTCTTTCATGGTGTTTAGATCTACGTGTCCCCATATATCATTGGCAGAAGATGAATCTGTAGGTAAAACATTTATAGGGATATGAGATAATAAAGAGATGTTTTCACATTCAAATAAATCAGACATACCTTGTAAACAAGGGCTCTCTGACTGGCTATTGAACATTGCTTGAGCACTACTAAGGCTTGTTTGCAGTTTAGTACTCTCTGCTTTAGACAATCCTTTTTTATCAGCAATGACATTAAAGCCTCGTTCGTAAAGTGTTTTAGCGTATTTTTGAGGCACTCCAACTAAGTTTGTGGTAAATACCGAGGGGTTTTGAATTTGGTAGTTATCCAAAGGTTCAAATCCGCCTAAGGCCGGTACTATTTCACTCACCAAATGAAATATATCTTCCGCCTTCTTGATATAATAAGTCCCCTTGGCCACTAATAATGTGTCGCCTTTATCTGCTTGTTGGGCTGCGAAAGCGATAGTCTGACAGGGTCTAAAGCGATTTTTGCAGTCCCCTTTATCTTCGCCACTAGTGGCCACAAATCGAGCTTTATCGTGCTCGGTATGCGCTATCGCCATTGGGCAAATAAGCGTAGCAAACAAAACGAAACTTGATAATATTAGGGACTGATTTTTCATGTCAGTTGAGCCTTTTGATTGTTTAATTCATGAATACCTGTGTTTACGCATCACCAAAATGCGACACACCAATGAGACTAATAAGGAAATTGTGAATGCAGAATCTAATTATCACTACCTTTCTGGCAATATTATTAATGGTATGTGATACCAGCGTTAGCCAAGGTCCTGTGATAAATAAAAATTATTCCCTTAATGTGGGGGTTAGCTTAATGTACCAAGAGGGATTAGTAAATTGTAAAGACGGTCTTTTGGGGTTTCAAATTGGAAAAGAATTTATCCGAGTCGAATATTTTGCATTTTATTTACATGGATTCGAAGTGACACAAAATGATAATCAATCATTAGTGCAACTAGATGAAAATGTATGGCAATCCAATGGTACAGCTTTGATAAAGTTTGACTCAGGTTGTAACCAAAACCCTACTCTTAGAGCTGAGGTGAGCAATCAAACAATACGGGCTACCTTGCCTCAATCTTTTATTAATAAAATCTCGCAAATTGATAATCAAGCCACGGCCTTAAAATTCAAAATTGGTGTGCCTTTTGAACAAAACCATCTCAACCCATTAGTGCAAGATTCACCTATGAATGTATCGAATATGTTTTGGTCTTGGAGAAATGGATATAAGTTTATACGTCTGGATATGAGTTCAAATAAAAATGGTTTTGCCTTTCATTTGGGCAGTATTGGCTGTCAATCAAGTTCTAGTGTTAGATCACCCAAATCACCTTGTAGTGTTTCAAATGTTATTGACACCTCTGTTCAGTTAACAGAGCCATTAAGGCCTAATGATCAAAATGAGTTGCCAGACATTAACATCACTGTAAATTTAGATGCATTATTAATGAATTCACAAATACAAAGAGAAGATAGTTGTATGTTTAACGGCATACAGCAACAAGAACAGTGCCAAAAACTTGTTGAACCTTTGCATAAACAATTGTTTTTTTCTTCATTATGAAACCTTATTTAGTTGGTTTGTTGTTAAGCTGTTTATTGCTGGCTTGTAATAAACCGCCAATACAATATAAATGGAATATCCCTCAAGGTTTTCCGCCACCCAATGTGCCTTTAGATAATCCTATGACGGCTGAAAAAGTGGCTTTAGGTGAGCAGTTATTTTTTGATTTGAATTTGTCTGCTAATCAAACTCAAGCTTGTGCATCGTGTCATATTCCAAAGCACGGTTTTGCTGAGCCTTTGCGGACGTCAATCGGTAGCACAGGAGAGATAACTAAACGTAACGCTTTAGCCTTAATTAATGTTGGGTATAACGGCTCTTTGAATTGGGCTCATAATGGATTGAATAGCCTAGAAGAGCAAATTCGTATCCCTTTGTTTTCTGAGTCACCTGTAGAAATGGGAGTGACGGGCAATGAGCAAAAAATTATTGCTCGGTTAGATAAATATAAACCTCAATTCGACAATGTATTTGGCACAAAAGAGATAAATTTCGACGTAATTATTAAAGCTTTAGCTTCATATGTTCGCAGTTTGAATTTCTTTAACTCGGCTTTTGATCGTTATGCCTATCAGCTAGACGAACAAGCCATGACTGAACAACAACTACAAGGATTAGAGTTGTTTTTTTCTGAAAAGTTAGAATGTTTTCACTGCCATGGTGGATTTAATTTTAGTCAATCGAGTCAACACGCGTTACAAACCTTAGACCTTAAACCTTTTCATAATACTGGTTTATATAATTTGGATGACAAGGGCAGTTACGCTAACGATGACCAAGGCCTTGCAGATATTACTTTTAAACCAAGTGACATTGGAAAATTTAGAGCGCCCACATTAAGAAACATCGCTCTTACAGCGCCTTACATGCACGATGGTAGCATCATGACTTTGTCCGAAGTGATTGATTTTTATGCTGCTGGTGGCCGTGGGGCAGGCAAACATAATCCTAACAAATCTGTGTTTATAAACGGGTTCAATATTACCGACGACGAAAAATCTGCTCTGTTAGCATTTTTGCAAAGCCTGACAGATCAGACTTTTATACAGGACAGCAGTCTCTAGTTTATTCAGTGGTAACGCTTAATTCGTATCCTGAATATTTGCGCATATTAATCACGCGGTCTCCATCTAACATTAAATACTGGCCTTTAATGCCTAATAATGTGCCGCTGAATTCGCCTTCTTTATCTAGGTTAATGGATTTTACTTTTTCTGGATATTGTTGCACAGGGTAGTGAATATCGATGGCTGGCGTATCGGTAATATCAATCGCTTGAAATCCATATTCTTCGATTATTTCATCTAAATCGTCTTCAACTTGTTCTAAAAGTGACTCTTTTAGTTGTTGTAAATCGGCTTGTTCTGGTTGGCTTTTTAACATAGTGCGCCAGTTAGTTTTGTCGGCAATAAATGATTTAAAAGCCGTTTCAACCAGCCCACTGGTTAAGCGGTTTTGCACTCGCATAATAGCAATAGCTTGCGTGGCACCTTGATCTAACCAACGACTTGAAACTCCGTCTGTGACATGGCGCGTTATTCCTACCTTGATGGTGCCAGTATTGGCTAGATATACAAAATGGTCAGATAAACAATTTGCTTCACCCCATTCTGGTTCACGACAAGTACCCGCTTCGTAATGGCACAACTCTGGTTTAATAATACAAGTATCACACTGGGCTAACTTCATTAAACAGCGGTAACAATAACCTTGATTAAAGCTTTTTTTGGTGATGCTTGAGCAATGTACACAGTGAATTTGTCCAGTATGTTGCATTGAAATCGTTTGGCCAATCAGGGCATTCATTTGAATACGATCTTCACCCACGGGTAATTCGTATTGTGCTAGGTTATCTGCATTAGTGCTTACAAACATTTTACGAATGTTGCCTTGGAATGTTGCCATATTGGTTGACCTTATAAGAATGCTTTAATCGGCGAGCATGCTACTGATAGAATGATAGATGTTCAATAATTACTTTTATACTTCTAAGGTTAATAGATTAATGGTTTTCCCCGACTCTTTACAAAATAATATTCAAGATTTGTTGGAAGATCATCAGGTAAGAAAACTTGAAACCGTGCAAGCTTTGTGGAGTGGTTATGGTGAGATTGCGCGTTACTTTAGTCCCCGCCTCGATACTAATTTAATCGTTAAATACGTTAATCCTCCTGAAAATGTGACTCATCCTAGAGGATGGAATACTGACACCAGTCATCAAAGAAAACTTAAGTCCTATCAGGTTGAAGCCAATTTTTACAAATATTATGCAGCTCTTTGTAATAATGATCGTCGTAATAAAGACTTTCGTAATAACGATTGTCGAGTCGCCAATTTAGTGGCAATGAATAATAAACCGAGTTGCGAACTACAAGTCAGCGGTACACAAAACCTGATTTTAGTATTAGAAGATTTAGACCAGTCCGGATTTGCTAAACGATATACTCAAGTGGATCTAGCGAAAGTAAAATCGGTAATTAAGTGGCTTGCTCATTTCCATGCTAAATTTTTAGCAAATAAATCAAAAGGTTTGTGGTCAGTAGGTACTTACTGGCATTTGGATACTCGCAAAGATGAACATAAGGCTATGCTTGATGGGAAGTTGAAAGAAGCGGCAGTTAATATTTCTGAACGTTTAAACCAAGCTCAATATCAAACTTTGGTGCATGGTGATGCGAAATTGGCTAACTTTTGTTTTGCTACTAATCAGCCACATCTTTCAGTCGCGGCAGTTGATTTTCAATATGTGGGGCAGGGTGTTGGTGTGAAAGATTTAGCCTATTTATTAGGTTGTTGTTTAACAGATGATGAACTATTTAAAACTGCCCCTAGCTTGCTTGATTATTATTTTTCGCAACTAAAGGGTGCAATTTCAGAATATCAAATGGACGTAGACTTCGTACAATTAGAGCATGAATGGCGAGATTTATATTCTTTTGCATGGGCCGATTTTCATCGATTTTTATTAGGTTGGAGTCCGGGACATTTTAAGATTAATGGTTATATGCAAACACAAACCAATAAGGCGATAGATAAACTTAATGACTGACTCAACTATTCCTAATGCCTCATTAACAAACAACATAAAAAGAGCGCTAAAAGCCAATTTTTTACCGGGTGTTTTTTTGCAAGTTTTTGCCTTAATGATTGCCTTAAGTTATTTCTTTTGGCCAGCGTCTCAAAGTGTTTTTGCATTTTTTGCTGAGCTTAAAGCTGAAAATGGTGCAACTTATGCCGTAGTGTCTACGGCTTTATTTGGCGGTGTGATCCCTTTTATTTATTTGTTTGTGACCGGAAAAATTACTTTTATGCCGCTGAAACAGTTTGTTTTTTATATCTTGGTTTGGGCGGTTACAGGTTGGATTATTAACGAATTGTATTTGTTCCAATCTTACCTATTTGGAGATGGCCAAAATTGGCAAACCATTGTTAAAAAGACAGTGTTTGATCAGTTTGTATTTAGCATGTTATTTACCTGTCCGTTGTTGACCTTGCTGTATTTATGGAAAGACCAAAAGTTTAGTTGGTCGAATACAAAACAACTTTTAGGTGAATTAGTTAAAGTGCAAATTCCTACTACATGGTTGACGAACTGGCTGATTTGGATCCCCGCTGTGAGTATTATTTATTTAATGCCGCCAAATTTGCAAATACCCTTGTTTAATCTAGTGTTGTGCTTTTTTGTGTTAATTTTTGCCATATTGCAAAAAGACCCTGTGAATTGAACATTTTCAATATGGATTGGTATAAATGGGTATCAGAAATATTTTGATACTCTTGTGTTCTCTGTCCTACTCGTTATTTTAATAACTGCCCCCATGTATCTGATTCAACTAAAATAACCTCTGCTAACCCTGATCTGAGAGATATAGTGAAAACTGAAAAAACCAGTACTCTAATGAAATGGCTATTTAGCCAACTTAAACCTTACAAGAGCAAAGTATTCATCGCTATGGTTGCATTAGTGATTAGTGCTGGCTGTTGGTTGTTATTAGGTCAAGGAATCAAAGCGGCAATTGATCAGGGCTTTATCGCGAATAATAGTGATGTGCTCAATCAAATGATTTTAGTGGTATTGGCTATTTCATTGGTTGGTAGTCTAGCCACTTATTTCAGATTTTATTGGATGATTTGGTTAGGGGAACGAGTGAGTGCCGATATCAGACAGAAAGTATATGCTCACTTACTTACCTTGTCTCCAGCATTTTTTGCTAAAACTCGCACCGGTGAGGTGATTTCAAGATTCACATCGGACACCACCTTATTACAGTCAGTCGTAGGCATGGGATTGTCCATGGCCTTGCGCTCTAGTGTGACTTTTATTGGTGCCTTATTTTTAATGTTATTTTCTAGCCCAATATTAACTTTGTACGTGTTAATTGCGGTACCTATAGTCTTGTTACCTATTCGAATTTTTGGCGCCAAAGTCAGGATCTTTTCTAAAAATAGTCAGGATAGGGTTGCCGATATGGGCGCCTATGTGGATGAAACGCTCCACGAAATTCATACGGTTCAAGCCTATTCCCATCAAAAACTTGATATCAACAATTTCGCTCAGCGTATAGAAAATGTCATGGGTGCAGCTCACAATCGAATTAAATATAGAGCGTTACTCGTGGCCTGTATCATTGCAATTAGTGTCACTGCTATGACAATTGTTGCTTGGTTGGGGGCTCAATTGGTATTAACTAATGAGTTAAGTGCAGGTGAATTAACGGCCTTTATGTTTTATGCGGTAATGGCTGGAGGCTCTGTGGCAACTATTAGTGAAGTGATAGGTGAAGTACAAAAAGCGGCGGGGGCCAGTGAACGTTTAATGGAACTGCTAAACACTAAAAGCAGTATTGAATCTCCTGTTGAATCCGTTTCTTTGTTAGATAAAAAGGTAGAGGGAAAAATTACTTTGTCTCAAGTTGGCTTCTCTTATCCTGGATCCTCAGAGTTACCTGTTATTCAAAATTTAAATTTGGATATTAATAGTGGAGAGCGGATTGCACTAGTTGGTCCTAGTGGTGCGGGCAAGTCTACTTTGTTTCAATTGTTATTACGCTTTTATGATATAACTCAAGGACAGATTCAGTTAGATGGCATAACGCTTACGGATCTTGAGGTGGCGGATTTACGTAATCAATTTGCTTTAGTGCCCCAAGAGTCGGTGATTTTCGCCACAAGTGTAAAAGAAAATATCGCATACGGTAGGCCCAATGCCAGTCAGTTGGATATTGATAATGCAGCGAAATCAGCTCGCGCTTATGATTTTATTCAAGCACTTCCTCAAGGGTATGATACCAACTTGGGAGAGCGTGGTGTTCGGTTGTCTGGTGGACAAAAACAGCGTATTGCCATTGCAAGAGCGATACTAGCAGACAGACCTATTTTGTTGTTAGATGAAGCAACAAGTTCATTAGATGCCGCTAACGAACAACACGTAAAATTAGCCTTAGAAGAATTAATGTCAGGTAAAACGACCTTGATTATCGCCCATAGGCTTGCCACCGTTATTAATGCAGATAAAATTATTGTGATGGATAAAGGACAGATAGTGGCTACTGGCACCCATAAAGAATTATTAGAAACGAATACTTTATATCGAGAATTCGCTGAATTGCAGTTAGTGAATTGATAGGAGAAAGACGAGATGAAAATTGCGCAAGTGGGTGAAGAGGTACTGAAAACACCTGCGTTAAGTGTTCAAGAAGAACTTATTACTGATCCTGAATTTCAGACCTTCCTTGATAATTTATTGGCTTGTATGTTGGATGCCAATGGTATAGGTATCGCTGCCCCTCAAGTATTTGATCCTCGCGCAGTTATGATCATTGCTTCGCGGGCCAATCCAAGATATCCAGATGCACCTGATATGCAGCCTGAAATATTAATTAATCCTAAGGTAACTGCTCACAGCGACAATACTTGCTGGGAGTGGGAAGGGTGTTTATCTGTGCCAGGTTTACGAGGAAACATTGAACGAGCTGATTGGGTCGAGGTGGATTATCTTTCCCGTGATGGCAATCCAAAGTTTGTTAGGTATGAAGGTTTTTTAGCCCGAATATTTTTACATGAATATGATCATTTAATTGGTAAAACTTGGTTAGACCATATAACGGATTCGAATCATATTATGGCTAACGATGTTTGGATGGCAAAGTTTGTAATGCAACCCCAAGCATAAGGTTCAAATTGGTTTAACCTGTATAAACATCATTTTAAAAATGAAATTTTACTGCCAATTTCCCGCTAGTCGGTTAGCATAGGTGGGTAATTCACAATTAGGTATTCAAGTTGTTTAAAAACTCTTTTCATTCAAAATTTTTCATGATTTTAGGCTTATCTTTATTGTCATTTTCTAGCTCGGCAAATGAACGTGTCGAAATGCTTAAAAATGATTTTCCTCAATGTCTTGTTCGTTTGCAACAACAAGCTCTAGATTCGGGCGTTTCCGCACAAACTAATCAGCAGGTTTTAGCCAACTTAAAACCCATTGAAAAGTTATTGCAATATGACAGTAATCAACCTGAATTTGTGCAAACCTTTACTGGATACTTTTCAAAGCGAGTGAATGATTGGCGGATTAATAAAGGCCGTGAACAACTGCGTAAACATAAAACATTTTTAGCGAAGTTAACTCAAGAGTATGGTGTGCCAGGGCATTATTTAGTGGCTTTTTGGGGCTTAGAAACTAACTTCGGTGCATACAAAGGAAAGATACCCACACTTAATGCTTTAGCGACCTTAGCCTGTGATAAACGCCGCAGCGAGTACTTTTCAGGTGAGTTGGTGCAAGCTCTTTTATTATTGGAACGAGAAGGTCTATCTGCAAAAGAAATGATTGGGTCTTGGGCGGGAGCTATGGGGCATACCCAATTTATGCCTACTGCTTACATGAAATATGCAAAAGATGGGGATGGTGATGGCAAAGCCGATTTATGGAATAACGAAAAAGACGCCTTAGCATCAGCAGCTAATTTTTTACAAAATCTAGGTTGGAAGGCCGGTTACCGTTGGGGCAGAGAAGTGTTATTGCCAGAAGACTTTAATTATCAGTTAGCAGGTAAATCACAAGCTAAACCTTTATCATTTTGGCATGAACAAAACTTGCAAAAAGTGAATGGTAAGGCGGTTGGAAAAGCTGATCTCGAAGCTTCTTTATTAATTCCCGCTGGTCATTTGGGTTCGGCGTTTTTAGTCTATCCAAATTTTGATGTGATTTTGCGTTGGAATAACTCTGAGTTTTACGGCATTGCTGTGGGGCATTTGGCTGATCGAATTAGCGGTCAAAAAAAGCTGTCCAAACCATTGCCTGATTTACCAAAATACACTGTTGAAGAGATGCAAAATTTTCAAGATAAACTTAACCAGTTGGGATTTGACGTAGGTGTTGCAGATGGAATATTAGGTCCTGCTACTCGTAAAGGAGTGCGCAAATTCCAAGCGTCGGTGGGGTTAATTGCAGATGGTTATCCGTCAAAGAAAACTGTTGAAGCAGTTAAAGCTGCAGAGTTACCTTCTGAATCTGCAAAACCTCTGGAATCATCGGAAACGGCTAAGTAAAAATAACAGCAAGGGGTTTGTTTACTGCAAGCCCTTGTATTTTGGTTAAGCGTCTATGCTTTAATGTATTGGTATAACCGGCTTCTTTTAACAGTCCTTCTTTTTTCTGCCTTATCCGGGCCTACCATCTGGTCTTGGGCTAGTTAATATTTTCCAATAAGTGAGTACAAAAACAGCGTAAGCTAATGCCCATAATCCTGCTGCGATTATGTACAGGTTGTAAGGAATGTGTACTTGTACAAACTCGCCGAATACTCGAATTACCGCTGCAGTTATTATCATGGCAAAAGCAAAGCTGATTAGTTTATGTGGTTTTAGCTGTCGTCCTGTGTGCCCTAATGAAATCCTCGCTAACATGGCTAACACTAGTGAACTAATCGCCCCAGCAGTTAAGCCGTGCAAGGCGCTTGATTGACTGATCGGTAGACCTACGTAATAACATGCAAACATGGCTAAACTAATTGGAATGAACCAATAGGCACCATGTAGAGACCAAACCAAAGGTGTGCCAAGGGTGACATGTGGCCGCCAGCGTATTGCGCGAATTACGTGGGAGGTACTAGCCACAGCAAACAATACAGCCATTACTAGGTTAGGCAGTTTGTATTGCAAAAACGAGAGATGATTTAAGGTCAAAAGTATACTGCTGCCTATGACTAAACTTTCTAACCAAGGTAGGACTGGGACTTTGGCTGTTTGTGTGCCATTGGCGGTAAACATAGGGAATATTCGCCCTGCGATCAGGCTCATTACTAGGGTGATAATAAAGACCGCCGCATAGTTCCCCCATTCACTCAGTTCTGGTTTGTTGAGTAATACAGATAAATGCGAGAGTAGATTGGTGCTGGCAAATAATATAAGTACGGGAACAAAGATGAGGTTTCGGTATTGCTTCACTTTCAGTACTAGTTGCGCCATAAAAAAAGCGGACACCAGTAAAAAGCTGATATCGATAATAAGCAGTATCCAAGGAGGGTCGATCACTTGAGTGGCGTTAAATATTCTAGCGATTAGCCATAAACTAAATAAGCCCGCCAACTTTTTCCCATGAGTAGCACGTAATCCCGTCCAGTTTTGCACTGCAGTTAATAAAAATCCGACTAAAATAGCTGCAACAAAACCAAATAACATCTCGTGGCTATGCCAAAACATCATGCCGCCATATGGACTAATTGTAGGGTAGCCTGATAGAAAAAAAGCCCACACCGTCACGCATAAAATGGCGAATAAACTACCGAATAAAAACATTGGCCTAAAGGCTTGACGCCAAATGGCAGGGATCTTATGTTCTGTGTTTGGATCGGATATTTGCATCTGTAATTTTCACTGAGTTGCTTTTAACATACATTGTATATGTATGTTTTATAAGGTGCATATTAAATGTATGATATAACTCTGTCAAATACGAACTGAGTTAAACATAATATTATGCAACTAACCCGATACACCGATTATGGTTTACGTACCTTAATCTATTTGGCTTTATTGCCTGCAGGGCAGAAGGCGAGTATTGATGAAATTAGTTTAACCTACGATATATCGCGGAATAATGTAAATAAGATTGTTCACCAGTTAGGTAAGGCCGAAATTATTCAAACTCAAAGAGGGAAGGGAGGGGGGATTTCTCTGGCTAAACCTGCTGAAAAACTAAATTTAGCCGATTTGGTCTTGCTGTTGGAAAACTCCATGCAAGTTGTAGAATGTGTTACACCTCTTTGTCGTATTCAGCCTGCTTGTAAACTTAAAGGCATTATGGCTGAGGCCACCCAAGCTTTTGTAAATACTTTAAACAACTATCACTTAAGTGATTTGGTTGCTAAAGAGGAATCAAAACTAGTGGCTATTTTAGAGATTGACCGAACGACAACCCTTTAGTTTTTAAGGTGCAATTTTCTAGTATAGAAGTTGGCAAATTTTTCTAGTGAAGGGTGAGCCGGATCTGAAAATTGAGTGACTTTTGCCACTTTACCGCTGGGTTCAATAAACACCACTGTAGGCGTGCCTGTTACTCCGTAGACATTCGCCAATTTGTCACCTTCTAATACTGCATCAAATGTGTACTCGTGATTTCTCCAATAGACTTTAGGTTTCCAGTCTTCCTTGATATTGACAGCAATAATTTTAAGGCCTTTATTTTTGTATTTATCGTGAAGTGTTTGCATACCCGGCAATAGCTTTTTGCAGTAGGGGCACCACGTTGCCCAAAATACTAAAATGACAGGTTGCCCTTTGAATTCTGATAGACGAATTTGTTGATTATCAACACTGGTTAATTGCCAATCTGTGCCTAGATATTTTTTGCTCTTTGTAATCTCAGAACTGATTGCACTAGAGGCAATTAGAAGTAAAGATAAGCTCAGTATTAAGGGGGGGAGCAGTTTATTCAGATTTGGCATACAAGGTCTACAGTATGTGGATTGTCTATTAGTCATTGATTAGACCTTATTAGGCTGTAAACACTTTCATATTCGTTCTTTATTGGAAAAAACACACACAAGATTAGCTCTTATGTGTGTTCATAGATGTTGAATCAAATCTTTAGTTTAATCACGTATAGACACTGAACCAGTTACCCACTTTGCTAATAGAGATTTCCAGTAAGACACGTCCCAATTATAAATTTCTCCATAATGGATGGCTAGCTCCATATTTTTAACCACGTTTTCAAACTGACGGTTGTCTCTATTTTTATGTGAAACAGCTTGTAAGAAGTAGTATTGAGGATTTTCTCGCTCTTGTGTGGCAATTGCATCTAAATATTCAATGGCTTTAGGCACATCGTGTAATGATTTCTCATCCGCTAACAAACTTAATTCTGCAAATTTTAAGCTTGCTGGCACGTACCCTTTAGCCGCTGCTGATTCAAACCAAAATAGCGCTTTTTGTTGATCGTTTTTAACCCAAGGGCTGGTATATAGAATTTGACCCAATAAATATTCTGCTTCACTTAAGCCGTATTTACTTGCTTCGGAGATCCAATGTATTGCTTGTTTAATATCCTTTTGTTCGCGATATAGTGTTAAGCCATATTCGTATTGCGCTTTTGCATGACCAGCTTCAGCGAGCACTTTAAGTCGTTTTTCAGCTTCGCCTTCTTCTCGTTTTAACCATGAGAACTTAGTTAGTGCCATGGCGTATTGATATTTATCTTGTAAGGTATCACTGTTTTTCCATCGTTTTACGTAGCGACCAATTCGGCTGTAGAGCTGTTTGTATCTGTTTCTAATTTCAAAACTATCGTAATCAGCTGTTCCTAGATAAGAACGATTAATGAAATTGACTCTCTCTCCATTAAATGAAGGTTCGGCAGTTGAGTTTTGTGCAAAACGCTCTAAAACACGGCGTGAATAACCTATGGTTTGCAATTCAGATATATTACGAATTGAACCATCTGGGCCGACTTCATAGTCAATAACCAAAAAAGGGTTCTTGCGAGTTAAATCAGTAAATCTAGGGCGTACAAAGGCAAGGGACCCATCTATATTTCCGTTCGCTGTAAACTGACTTGCTGGTGGCAAACCTGGTGTACCGCCGTTTTCATCAGAGAACTCATCATCAAAATTAAACTCTCCACTAAAGTTAGACTCATCTCCATAATCGGCTAATAAAAGATCTGGATCATGGAAAGTGTTACTTAGCTTACCTTCGCCATCAAAGGTGACTCTTAGTGCTAAGTTAGTTTCGTCAATTTCGGGAAAAAATTGCGCATCAACAATTTGTTTTCCAAACTTATTTTTAAAGGCCAAAATAATTTCTGAAAAATAATTGTATTTGGGTTCAGACAGAGTCTTTAACATCTCTTTGACTATGTCTTCAGAATCATAATATTGATATTCAGCTGCCAACGAAAACCATACTAAAGCCGTGATAGAATCTTGTTTGACTCCCAACCCTTTGTAATAAAGTGTTCCTAATTGATAATAGGCGTGAGGATTGCCAACTATCGCTGCATCAGAGTATTCTTTTCTAGCCAGTTCATATTGTTGTTTTGCAAAATACTCATCTGCTTGGAAAACATCGATAGAAAATGCTGGAAACGAGGCACTAGAAATACATAAGGTTACTAGGCTTAAGGTTTTACTTAAAAACTTCATTACATTTACTCCATTTCAAGTTTCTTGGCTGCTTCAAAGCAGCCTTAAATTAATAATTATCTTCAAGTGTTCTTATTTAATCGGTTGGATAACTGCTTCAGTTGTTTTTGTCTTTTTTCACTCGGGTATTGCTTTGCAAGATCTTGTAGTACGTCATAAGCCTCTAATAATTGACCACTCTTTTTGTAACTGGCGACTTGTAAAGTTAACCACATTTCTTTTATGGCTTTGCCCTCTTGTCTATCCTGCTCAATTACTCTGTTTAACAAAGTGATAGTTTTCGGGTACTGTTTTAATGAGTAGTGCGCCATTGCCGCCATATAGGATTTTTGGGCAAAGTCTCTATGTTCATCGCCTGCCAACTTAAACCATGCTGTTAAGTAGCTTATTTGTTTTTCTCTTTTTCGTTGGGATAAAGCTCTAGAGTTGGCCATGCTAAGTAAAGACAAAAGTTGTGTTGCTGGAAGCGAATCGCCTAATGCTATCGCTTTATCTAAATAAGCTAAAATTTCTGGATCAGTAAAATCTTTTTTAAACAGAACTTTAGTGTAAAACATCCAAATTTTTGCTTTTTCGTTGGCTGTATAAGAATTAATAGAAGCTAAAGGCTTTTGAAATAATGAAAATGCTAGATCAATATTATCTTCTTTATAGGCAGCAATTGGTTTCTCTAATATTTGTACGAAGCTCAATTCCTCATTTGGATTAGTCAGGTTAACCGTCGCATTGGAGAAACCAATCCAACTGATAATTGATAACAATGCTAAAAGCACTAATGTATATCTCTTTTTGGGCGTGTGGATTTTATTAAGTTTATTGATTCGCTGTAAGTTGAAAGCTTGGGTTCCACTCATTTGTATTATTGCTGGAATAGCACATGAATCATCTGACTGAAATTGAACTTTCTGCTTATTTGCATCTAATGTCAGGCTGATTAATTGTTGTTGATATTCGCCGTGAGGTAAATCTTTCTGACATTTTTCATCGCAACTTAGTTCAATTTGTTGCTTCGCATACTTAGTCGTAAAAGTGACAATTGGGTTCCACCAAAATAACCGTTGCATAAGGTTAATTGCCCACAACCAATAGGGGTCGTGTTGACGTATATGAGTTAACTCGTGTGTTATAATTGTTTTAAGTTTAGTTGTATCTTGCTGGCTTGCTTCGAGCCAAATCACCTTGTTAAATAAACCTGATGTCATTCCTGGGCCATAACCACTTAGACGTCTAATTTGGTAATTTTGGTCAGCAATTCCTACTTCTTGCCAAACGTGATTGTCGGGCTTTGATTGTAGAAACCATTGGCGGCTTAGTTTCAAATAAGCACTGATATCTCGCCAAAATAGTACAATACCAATTCCAAAAGCGCCGAGTAACAGTACTCCCCAAGACCAAGTGAATGATTTTTTCTTAGAGCTGTATTTGACTTGCTCAATTGTTGACAAAGGTGCATTGACACTTGTGTGTACCCATTTTAAATCGAGAAAAATGTTTTCGGATATGATTGGATTGAAAGGTGTGGTTTCTAGCTGTATCAGATGCCAAGGTGTTAACCAAGTTGTCAGTAATATGACGCATATATAAAATCGTTTTCGTGCAGGTGCATTTCGGGATAATAATAAAGAAAAAACACAAATCATGCTGATCAATAAACTAATAATAAAGTAAGTAATCATGTTTGCTTAATCTTTATTTTTATTTCTAGTTTTGTGTTCAGCTAACATGGTTTCTAATTGTTCAATTTCCTCATTATTTAATTTTTCGTTATCTAACAACTGTGCGACCATTTTATGAGGGTTTCCGGCAAACATTCGTTTTAGAAAGCCTTTTAACATAGGTGTTGAGAGGCTTTCTCGTTTAATTGCTGCAGCATAATAAATCGTGCGGCCTTGCATAGATTCTCTCGACACCGCTTTTTTTTGTTCAAGGCGGTCAATAATGGTTTTAACTGTTGAATAACTCACGTCTTTTTCAAGTTTTATTTTGTCATGTACTTGAGAGGCTGAAAGTTGACCTTTCTGCCAAAGAATGTTCATTACATCGAGCTCAAACTCACTTAGCTTTATTGTGTTTTGCATATGAAATTCTGCTTTTGTATATATCACCTCTACAAATGTAGAGAAGGCGGGGTGTTTTGTCAACAGTAGATTCTGGTATGTGTTTTAAAAGGCTTGTGTGACCTTTTCTTTTAACAACTGTAATTCGGCATCGAGTATTCGATTAATCGCATCCATGGCTAAACTGGCTGCTTCAAAGTAAGTAGATGATGAAATAGTAACTGTGGTCACGTCTAATAGATCAGAGCGCATTACTTGGGTATAGCTTTGGCATAGATCTTTAGCTGCATTAAGCATTTTGATTTGCTCTGGCTGAGTGGACTGATTGACTTCTAATTGGCTAAACACTGTTTGGCTTAATTGGGTGATTTTGGTTTCTAGATAACCCAACTTTACTTTGTCTACTTGCGTACTCACGCCCTTTGCGGCAATGGCTACGCCAATTGCTCTGGATTGACCTATATATTCTGATGCAAACGGTAAAGCTTGCCAGAGTAAGTCAATATTCGGGCAATCTTTAATGGTCTCTTTGTTGAATGCTTGTTGCTCGGCAATATCTTCAAATAGGTATAATAAGTTGGAGATTAAGCTGGTATGTTGTTCAAAGCTTTGTTCAAGACTTAATTGAGTCACTTGACCTGATAAACGACCCCAGTGATCAATAAAGCCCAACCAACGATCTTGTTGATTAATAATGTTTTGCTGTTTTAAATTGTTAACTATTGGGCTTATAGTTTTACTAATATGTTGGATTTCTTTCAAGGCTTTTTGAGTGCCTTGTAAATAAGAAGCTGACATACCCCTATGTTTTTGAGTAAAAGCGATCAGAGAACGTAAGTCTAAAAGAAGTGCTAAAGCGTTGAGTTTAACTACTCTTTTTTTCTTTGTAGAACGACTAATTTGAATAACAATTAATACTGCTATTACGGCAACAATCAAGGTGCTGAGTAAAGTTTCCATCATACTTTGCTATCCTTTCCTTTACTCGTGATGTTTTTCAGATGTCCGGCTAACTCTGAGGTTTGTTTGGCGATTTCGGCATTTTCTTGGGCTACTTCTACCACCTCTTTTAGATGTACTGATATTTCTTTGGTGGCAACACTTTGTTGTTCAGTATTGGTTGATACAATTTCGATTTGGTGTTGAACCTTATCCGATTCAGTGAAAATATCTTTTAATACTTCATTGGCTCCGTCGGCTTTTTCTGAGCAACTTTCTGATAGTTCGACGACTTTCTGCATATTGTTACTCACACTAGCACTTTTATCTGTCACTAGTTGTATGCTACTAATAATCTCTGCCGCAGTGGTTTTGCTGCTACCTGCTAAATTCCGGACTTCGTCTGCAACCACTGCAAAACCCCGTCCCATCTCGCCAGCTCTGGCTGCTTCGATTGATGCATTCAGCGCAAGTAAATTGGTTTGCTCGGCTATTTTTTCAATGGACCCGGTTAAGGTTAAGACCTCTGCACTAATGGAGTTTAAATCTTGAATAGCATGTAAGGTATCTGAAGCCTCTTGTTTAACATGGGTAATTTCGTCGACTAGTATCGATAGTTGAGTTCGGCCATTTTCTGTGAGCTGGCTAGTTTTTGTGGAAGCCTGTTCAACAGTGGTTATTTTATTTACCACTTCGGTTAAGGATGCACTCATTTGGTCAATTGCGGTGGCGCTAAGGTG
This sequence comes from Paraglaciecola sp., assembly GCF_051252315.1. Classification (GTDB taxonomy): domain Bacteria; phylum Pseudomonadota; class Gammaproteobacteria; order Enterobacterales; family Alteromonadaceae; genus Paraglaciecola. The sequence continues at coordinate 19,059 of NZ_JBPOFP010000060.1, forward strand.
GGTTGACTCAGATTGTTTGTCTACATTTTTAGAAACCGATAAGGCAGATAGGCTGACTTGCTCTGAAGAGTAGCGAATCTCTGCAATTTGTTCAGCTAAGCTCGACTTAATTCGGTTGGTTTCTTTTATGACTAATAGAAGTTCGTGACTAATAGCTGAGAAAAATAATGAGTTAGATTTAAACTCTTTGTAGTCCTTGGATCTTGGGTTGGCATTGTGTAGTTCATTTTCAAATTGGGCTAAGTCTTGGGTAAAACACTGTTGAATAGCAAAAACAACCCATACCACCATTAGCGCAAGTATTATTCTTAATACTCCTTCTGTAACTAAATCTGGGATAGTTAATAACAGGATGCAAGTTAACAATAATAACCAACATAAGGCTAAACTTGTTTTTAAACTGCTGGATTTAATTAATAGTTTTATTGGATAGGCAATATAGCTTCCCATCTATAATTACTCTTATTTGCAAAACTTTAATAAAGCAAAGAGCAAGCCAAAAATTTAAACCCTAAAGAGGATGCTATGAATCGCCGTTTCAAACTCATGTCAGAGTGCTTCTTAGATGCTATTTCACCATTCATACATTGACCATTTTGGCGCATTTACTGTTAATTTATGGGGCGGCGTGCCCCAAATTGGTGATTTATCTTCGGGCTAATTAAAGTATTTGCTTTCTGATTATTGGCATATGCCAAATCCATAAGGAGTACTGAACTCCTTATGGACTTTGTATTTGACTTGTTTTCAGTTGAGATGAGTGGCTAATGATATATTATCTAGTAATTTATCATTTTCTCGCTTGGATATAGTGGAGCGATTCTGGTTTTAATATTAAGCATCTCTGCCAAATTTTTAGTTTTAAATGATTCCCTAGCTGCATTGCTAACCAATACTGTTCTGGTTTTTCACCTTGGGAGTCGGCAATTGAGATTAACTCATTTAACTTGGCTGCGGATGCGTCATCTTGTTGTAGGTTGTTATGAGAGATCGCAGTGAAATATATTTTTTAATCTTAAGGAGTAGTGCTGTGACAAAAGCAATTAGTTTAGTACCCAAGGTTTTGTTATTCGTGTGTATATGTTTATTTTGCAGAGAGTCTTTTTCAAAAGTACAAGTGTTTGAAGCAAAACTAGATGATGAAGGAGTGAAAGAAGTTCGAGAGCGCATTACTCCAGAACTATACCTATTTAGCGCCGATGGAAAATTAAAACTTAGAGCCCTTGGCTTTGATGGAACTACATCTAGGGATGTAATTGACGTTTTGACAAATGATAAAACCTTGTACATAGAACTGTCTGTAGCACAGCGAGATAAAAAAATTGCAGAATTACAAATTGTCGCTACCGAAAATCTGAAAAAATATTTTAAGTCAAAAAATATACCCAGAAGTAAACATGTTAAGATGGTGAGTGATCAAAATGCACACATTGAGAAAACCTTCAAATTGCCTTTGCTGTCTGAAAAAGCGATAGCTAAGCAGATTCAAAATACGGAACTTAGTGCTGAAAAGCTTTCAATACTTTCAAATGATACGGACTCTTACCTACTTGTCACATATTCGGCAGATTGGTGTGAGCCATGCAAATTACTTTCTTACGAGCTTCTCACATATTTTAAAGAGCATGAAGGCAGCGTTAATATGAATTGGGTAAAGTTGAATAGGCCCTAGGACATCTTTGGTTTCTTTTTTAAAATGAAAACAAGTGCAGATTCAAGCTTGGTGTTTGTTTCTTGTTGTTTTAAGTCAACAGCGAGTCAGTATTCTGTTATAATCCAGCCGATTTTTTGAACAGATTTTTAGATATTTTTGAGACCATTAATGCCAATGATTCAACCAGCCTCTCGATCCAAGCCTGTAGCACGTATGAAAGCGGAGCGAGGCTTATTTTCATTTCCTAAATACTGGGCCGAGTGTTTTGATCCTGCTCCCTTTTTACCTATGTCACGTAAAGAGATGGATCAATTGGGCTGGGATAGTTGTGACATTATCTTGGTTACTGGCGATGCTTATGTGGATCACCCTAGTTTTGGCATGGCAGTGATTGGTCGCACATTGGAAGCGCAAGGTTTTAGAGTAGGTATTATTTCTCAGCCGAATTGGCATAGCAAAGATGAATTTATGCAGTTAGGTGAACCTAATTTATTCTTTGGTGTGACGGCGGGAAACATGGATTCAATGATTAACCGGTATACGGCTGATCGTAAGTTACGCCACGATGATGCGTATACGCCGCATAATGAAGGCGGAAAACGACCTGATAGAGCCGTAACCGTTTACACTCAACGTTGTAAAGAAGCTTATAAAAAACCGGTTGTAATTGGTGGTATTGAGGCCAGCTTACGACGTATCGCTCATTACGATTATTGGTCTGACAAAGTCCGCCGCAGTGTATTGTTTGACTCTAAGGCTGATATGTTAATGTTTGGTAATGCAGAACGGCCGTTACTCGAAATGGCACATCGTTTTGCCGCTGGTGAAACCATTGAACAGATGCAGGATATACGAGGTACTGCGGTATTGCGTAAGGAACCATTACCAGGTTGGCAAGGGGTTGATTCAACGCATTTAGATGTTTTGGGTAAAATTGATCCAATTGTTAGTCCTTATCAAAATATAGAAGATAAATGTGCGGTATCTTCTGAAGCTGAAAAGCAAGCAGCGATTGACGCACAAAAGGCCAAGCCTATCGTGGTACAGCCTTTTACATCCAAAACTAAAAGACGTAAACCTTGGGAAAAAACATATGTCATGTTACCTCCCTATGACGTGGTTCGTGCCGAAAAAACACACTACGCTCATACTTCACGAATTTTACATAAAGAAACCAACCCTGGTTGTGCGAGGGCTCTAGCCCAGCGACACGGAGATAGAATTGTGTGGATTAATCCTCCTGCCTATCCTCTTGAAACCGAAGAAATGGACGCTATTTTTGATTTACCCTATGCACGGGTTCCTCATCCTAGTTATGGCAAAGCTAAAATACCTGCTTACGACATGATTAAAACTTCGGTTAATATTATGCGTGGCTGTTTTGGTGGCTGTACTTTTTGTTCGATTACAGAGCATGAAGGCCGAGTTATCCAAAGCCGTTCTGAAGAGTCTATTGTTCGAGAAATCGAAGAAATTAGAGATAAAGTGCCTGGATTTACTGGTGTTATTTCTGATCTTGGTGGCCCTACGGCCAATATGTATAAGCTTAGGTGTAAGAGTCCTAAGGCAGAACAGGCCTGCCGTCGATTATCTTGTGTATGGCCAGAAATTTGTGGTCACTTAGATACCGACCAATCACCGACTACCAACTTGTATCGAAAAGCACGAGAAGTTGATGGAGTGAAAAAAGTATTGATTGCCTCGGGTGTACGTTATGACTTGGCGATTGAAGATCCTGAATATGTAAAAGAGTTAGTGACTCATCATGTGGGTGGGTATTTAAAAATTGCTCCAGAACATACAGAGAAAGCGCCATTAGATAAAATGATGAAGCCGGGTATGGGTACTTATGACAAGTTCAAACTGTTATTTGATAAATACACCAAAGAAGCGGGTAAAGAGCAATTTTTAATTCCTTATTTTATCTCTGCCCACCCAGGTACCAAAGACGAAGATATGCTGAATTTAGCTTTATGGCTAAAAGAGCGGAACTTTAAATTGGACCAAGTTCAGAATTTTTATCCGTCGCCCATGGCTAATGCCACCACTATGTATCACACCAATAAAAACCCGATACACAAAGTAAATCATAAAAGTGAGAAGGTCGAGGTACCAAAAGGTGAAATACACAGGCGTTTACATAGAGCATTTTTACGTTATCACGATCCAGCTAATTGGCCTATGTTACGTAAAGCGTTAAAAGAAATGGGTAAAGCGCATTTAATTGGTAATAGCCCTAAGTGTTTAGTGCCACCAGAAAGTCGCAATGAACTAAGAGGTAAAGAACAAAAAGCTTACGCTAAACGATCTGTGAATAAAGCTCACGCTAAAGGCAAAGGTAATAATGCCCAAAAGGCTCAGAAAGGTTTGACCCGATTCAGTGATAACCAGCCTCACAACGAGGCGGCTAATAAAGGCAAAGGTTCTAACAATCGCAACAAACCTAAAGGGAAACGTTAGGTCATTTATAGAACTAGACAGATGACATTAAAAAAGAGGCTTGAAAGCCTCTTTTTTAATTTTGTTGATAGGTTCTACAGATAATCCCTAGAACTCATAATTAATGTTTTGCCAAGTTTTTTCTAACAAATAAACCAGCTAGACCAATAAGCATTAAGCTAAGTGCCGCTGGCGCAGGTACGTCTTTAACCGCGTCAATGACGTTAACATCGAAGGATGTGTCGATGTCAAAGTTAGTCGCTTGTGAACCGTCTACGAAAAACAAACCGCCAAAATTGAAATCGTCACCCAGTAATGAAACGGTGTCATTACCAATTGAGTCAGCACTGAAGGTTAAACTAGCTAAAAGTGTATTGTCACCTGACATAGGTGAATCAAATATATCTACAAAACCACCGACTTGGTTGATGGGAAATATATCTTCTGTTAACCAGTTAGTGAATGATACGCCTGTAAACGATACATTGCCGTTAATAGCAGATAAATCTAGTCCGAATCCAGTTAAGTCTAAGTTTGCTGGAATATCCGCCAATATATCTACAGTAAACGTATCGCCAACGGTGACAGTGTCATTGTAATCAAGCTCAATTACTACAGCAGAAGCTGTTGTGGCTTGTAGTAGCAAGGCTAAACCAGCCGTTGCCATGGATAAATATTTAGTTAGTTTTTTCATTTTATACTTCTCATAATTAAATACATGATCGAGGCACAAAGTAGTTTGTGCCTCAGATACAAATTATTGTGGGGATTGGTTTCGGTATGCGACAATAAATAAGCTGTAATCGGTACGGGTTACAACTCCATCCTTATCCATGTCTGCTGCAGCATTGAAGTTGGCGTCATCTTCCGAGCTTCCCAATGTTGCTCTGAATAAAGATGCGTCAGATGCGTCAAGTTTGCCGTTACCGTCTAAGTCACCAGCTAAGCTAATTGTTGGATCTAGTGGTGCGTGGTCGTTCTCATCATCTACACCATCATTATCATCATCTGGGTCAACCAAGTCAGGTAGGTCATCACCATCAAAATCAGCAGAAGGCACAGCAAACGTTACTACAATATAAGGTTGGTTAAGGCCTTCTTGATCTTCTTTGGTGTAAAGCTGACCATCAACATCGGCTGTTACGCCAAAACTATAAAATCCATCAGAGGTTACATAGTGGCTTAAATCAACACTAATATTACGAGTGTCTGATTCAACGTTTACAGAATTAACCAAGCTATTTAGATCGTTTTTAGTGTTCCAAGTAACTGTTGATTCATCCCAATCGCTGCCTGTGCTATGTATATCTAGTTGTCCATCGATTGGTTTATTTCCATGGTTAACTAACCACAACTGACTATCTACTAAATCTCCTTCAGCTGTATCTAAACCTGCCACCTTAAATTTCATATAACCATGTCGACGCCCAACAAACACTTTAATTACGGATATTGCGCCTAAGTTAGTACTAGCCTTACTGCTGTCAACGTCTGCATCGTCAGTAACATCAAATCTAAAGGTAGTACCAGCGGCCGCATATTTAATATTAAGTGGGAAGGCATCTGATTCATCAGGTACTCCATCATTATCATCATCTGGATCGACGCTATCAAATATCCCGTCTTTATCTGAATCAATTTCTATAACATCTCCACCTATTGTTACACCGCTGATAGTGATCGCTTTGGTGCCTTTACAAGCGGGTAAATCAAAGCTCACGCTAGAAATATTCACGTTGGATTCAACAATATTTTGTCCTTCAAGAATATGGACGTCGCAGCTTCCTTCGTCATTTCCAGAAAGGGTGATTTTTTTAGTTGTTTCATCGCCTCCTATAAAAGAGTTCAAGTTAACCGTACCGTCTTTTTTAGTACCCACTTGAACATTTTCACCTTCTTTTATCGTGAGATAAGAAGAGATTTTTGTAGAGTCATTAAAGGTGTTACCTGCAATATACAAGTCTCTCACACCATAGATGTGTACATCACGTTTACAATCTTTATCTACATGGCCTGTTGTTGCACAAGAGGTATCAGCGCGCCTTTCACTACTTCCATCCACTTTATATGTCCAAGTGGCATAAGTATCACTTGGTCTTTCTTGAGTTACACGTTTGTGACCTTCGGTAGCTGCAACGCTGATATATGGGTAGGTGGAAGGAGCACTGTCTTGCATAAAGAATTTATTGTCGTAGATTTCTACGTTTTTAGTGAATTGCTCGAAGTGTAATGAGTTAGCGCCACCATTTGCATCATCTGACATTCCAGCAAATTCATTTCGAGTAATCTTCAAATCAGCCGCTTGTACTGCTCCTATGTGGAACTGCCGTGCTTTTTCAAAAACATTGTCGCGGATAACCGAAGTACTCATGCTAGTGCTTTCAACGTAACGTCTGCCGATACGGTTGCCGTCTTCATCAGTGGAGTCGTGTCTTCTGTCATTACCAGCATCAAAACTGATGGCCGTATCATAACCTTCTCTGAAGATGCTATCTTCAACAATGATTTGTTCTACAGAAGTAACTAACTCACCTCTTTTAATAGTATGGCGATTAAACATATGAATAACGGTATTGGAAATATTAACAAATTCACAATTTGAAACAGTTAAGCCTTCGGTTGCCCACCCTGTAGGCGATCCAATCCCAAATTGTAAAGAGTTTTCAAATAACACTCGCTCAAAACTATGGCCTTTACTTTCCTTGAATCTAAATATGGTTTGAGCCCAGGTATCTTGGACATTGCCACCATCTAAGGTTAAGTCTGTCACAGTAACATCATTGCCTACCGCATCAATTAATGTAGATTTAGTCTCCATTAGTTTAAGGATTGTAGTATCTCTATCACTACCTTCTAAGATAAGTCCGTCATTTTCGATAATCAGTCTTTCATAAAACTCATAATCACCTGCTGGAAAAATAATCTTAGTTGTTTCTCCATCTATCGCCCAAGCGACAATATCATCAATCTTCGCGGGATCCGCTGTCCTGGTTACTGCCAGTGCAGAAAAACTTCCTAACGTTAAAACCAATGTGCCCAATATAAGCTTATAGTTTCTCATCAATTTACCTCATTTAAATTACGAACCTCATGTAGATAAAAATGTATCTACATTCGCATTCCAAAACCTTACTTAGCAATAAGCCCGTCTCATCAAGTGTAAAATGGGCTATTAATCAACTTTCAGTTTTATAATTAACTTAATTTTTACAAATGTAAAGTGTGTATATGAGTTCGGTTTTTTATATTTAATTGATTTGGTTTGTATTTGTATTACATAATCCAGAGGGAGGTAAACTTAAATAAAGTTACTAAAATCAATGTTAATTTACGTTAATTATGTTTGGTTGAATAGTTAACAAGGTTTAACATCCTCGTTGCCAATTTTATTGGGTTTTTGTGGATGTTTTTTTATTTGAAATTGAAGGGTTTTAACATTGTTAATGTTGTTTAAATTGTATTGAATAATGTTTTATTTGTTTATTTAGTTAATTTTTGAAAAATGTATTATTTTATATGTGATATTTAATTGTTTTTATATAAAAAATAAATATGGGTAAAATGTGTTTTTTTTCTTTGGGTGTTAGATTGGGGTAATTAATTTTCTAAGAGAGCGTTTGTTGGGAATGGCTTGACTCCCTAAAGGTTTTTGTTCGCAACTTGTAATTTTTGTTCTCTACATATAATGAATATAATTGATTCCTATTTTATTGGATTAAATACGTATATTTTACGGGCTTTCGCTTTCTAAATGGGCTGAAATCTGCTATTTTCTACGCCAAATAGACGTCCAGATGTCTCTATCCTAATTTTTAGTCTTTATACGTGGAAAATCTCATGAGCAAAGTGTCGTTGCCGAAAGAAAAAATTAAAATATTATTACTTGAAGGATTACATCAAAGTACATTAGATACTTTGCATGCAAATGGATATGAAAATATTGAGTACCTAAAAACATCACTTCCTGAAGATGAACTGATTGAAAAAATCAAAGATGTGCATTTTATTGGTATTCGTTCTCGTACTCAATTAACAGAAAACGTTATCGCAGCAGCAAACAAGTTGGTCGCTGTTGGGTGTTTTTGTATTGGTACTAATCAGGTTGATCTTAAGGCAACACAAGCACGCGGTATTCCCGTTTTTAATGCTCCGTTTTCCAATACTCGTTCTGTTGCTGAATTAGTATTAGGTCAACTCATTATACTTTTACGTGGTATACCCGCAAAAAATGCCAAGGCTCATAAGGGCATTTGGGATAAAAGTGCAGTGGGTTCGTATGAAGCACGCGGCAAAACGCTAGGTATTATCGGTTATGGTCATATCGGTACACAGCTCAGCATTTTGGCTGAACATTTAGGTATGCGCGTGCAGTTTTTTGATGTGGAAAGCAAACTTGTTTTAGGTAATTCGACGCAAGTGCGAACGCTTGATGAGTTATTGAGTACCTCTGATGTGATTAGTTTACACGTGCCTGAAACAGTGGAAACTAAAAATATGATTGGGGCTAAAGAAATAGCCTTAATGAAAGATGGCGCTATTTTAATGAATGCAGCACGCGGAACTGTGATTGACATTGATGCGCTAGCTACGGCAATGAAAAGTGGAAAGTTAGCAGGGGCTGCTATCGATGTATTCCCAGTAGAACCTAAATCTAACGATGATTTGTTTGAATCTCCATTGACCGAATTCGACAATGTTATTTTGACTCCCCATGTCGGTGGAAGTACGCAAGAAGCACAACAGAATATTGGTATTGAAGTCGCCGGTAAATTAGCTAAATACAGTGACAATGGTTCTACTTTGTCAGCAGTGAACTTTCCTGAAGTATCTTTACCGGAGCACACTGGTCGTTCTCGTTTATTGCACATCCACAAAAATGCGCCAGGCGTGTTAACTCAAATCAACCATGCTTTTGCTGATAAGGGGATTAACATCGCGGCTCAATATCTACAAACTAACGAAAATATTGGTTATGTAGTTATCGATGTAGAAACTGACCGTGCAGACGATGCATTTACCCAATTGCAACAAATTGATGGCACGATAAAAACGCGCATATTGCATTAATAGTGTTGGTAATACTTAATAATTGAAGGGGCTTTAGGCCCCTTTTTTATTATACGTGGAAACGAATAGAGAATTCGGCACCTTTGCCTAATTCAGATTGACAGGTAAGTGAACCTTTAAGCACTTTCATTACAATGTTACTGCAGATATGCATACCTAAACCACTGCTTTCATTATTGCCTGCTAAGGTAAAAAATGGTTTATAAATATTTTGAATCGTTTCTTGAGTCATACCCACAC
>NZ_JBPOFP010000061.1:0-28391 GCF_051252315.1 Paraglaciecola sp.
ATGGGATCCTAGCTGCATGGGATCAAAGTAATGAAGAACCTGAGCCGTATCAAGCCGGTACATGGGGACCCGTATCTTCAATTGCGTTGTTAGCACGTGAAGACAGAGCTTGGTATGAAAGTCGCACAGGAAAAAAATAATGGCATTAATGAAATCATTGTTCGCTACAACAAAACAGCTAAATAGATCGTTTGCAAATAACATCGCAAGATTATTGAGAACAGGAATTGAAGAAAATGGTCGTGCAAGCTTAGTCGTTTCAGGCGGCCGCACTCCGGCAGATCTTTTTGAAGCTCTGTCTAAAGCTAATCTAGAATGGGATAAAGTGGATATTAGCCTAGCGGATGAACGCTGGGTAGATAATTCAAATGATGCGTCTAACGAAAAGATGTTAAGAGCCAAGTTATTGGTAAATAACGCAGCTAATGCCAACTTTTTTCCATTAAAAACACAACACGCCAACGCAGAAGATGCTGTGCAAGAATGTACTGCAAACTTGCAGAATATGCACAGTCCTTTTGACGTGGTTATTTTGGGCATGGGTGAAGACGGACATACGGCGTCTTTATTTCCATGTTCAGAACAAATTTCGGCAGGCTTAGAATTAGAATCGGGTAACGCTTATATCGCGGTACAACCTACAACCGCTCCTAATCAAAGAATGTCATTAACCTTGCCTGCATTATTGAATAGCAAGCAGATCTATCTACATCTTACTGGTGAAAATAAAAAGCAGGTATTAGAAACTGTATTATCAGATGAAGATGAGATGGCTATGCCAATTCGAGCTGTGATTAAACATGCTGAAGTTAAATTAATGTGGGCGCCTTAAATAACATGTAGGAAAAACTTTGAATACTCAAATACAAGACGTTACTCAGCGAATTATTGAGCGCAGCCAGCACACACGTAAAGCTTATTTAAATAAAATAGAAGCTGCACGTAAACAAGGGCCACATCGAGGTGTGTTATCGTGTGGTAATTTAGCTCATGGGTTTGCTGCGTGTAGTGGTGAAGAAAAAGCTGATTTAACTAGCCTGACTAAGGCAAATATAGCCATAGTCTCTTCATACAATGATATGTTGTCTGCGCATCAGCCCTATGATGAGTATCCAGCCAAACTTAAAAAAATTATCAATGATGTGGGCAGTATTGCTCAATACGCAGGTGGTGTACCAGCCATGTGTGACGGTGTAACCCAAGGTACACCTGGTATGGATTTAAGTTTGATGAGTCGTGACGTGATTGCCATGTCTGCGGCAGTTGGTTTGTCTCATAATATGTTTGATGGGTCTTTAATGTTGGGTATTTGCGACAAGATTGTGCCTGGTTTATTAATGGGGGCATTAAGTTTTGGTCATTTACCTACTATTTTTGTTCCTGCGGGCCCAATGCCATCAGGGATCCCAAACAAAGAAAAAGCTCGTGTACGTCAATTATACGCAGAAGGTAAAGTAGGTCGTGCTGAACTATTAGATGCAGAGTCTAAGTCATACCACTCTGCCGGAACTTGTACTTTTTATGGTACAGCTAATAGTAATCAGTTGGTGGTAGAAACCATGGGGCTTCACCTGCCTGGTTCGTCATTTGTTAACCCTGGTACGCCGTTACGCGACGCATTAACGGATGCAGCGGGCAAACAAATTACACGTATCACCGATTTAGGTACTGATTATCGTCCAATCGGACATATTGTTGACGCTAAATCTATTGTTAATGGTTTGGTTGCTTTGTTGGCCACAGGTGGTTCTACCAATCACACTATGCATTTGGTTGCTGTAGCTAAAGCTGCTGGTTATATTATTAACTGGGATGATTTTGCCGATATTTCAAGTGCGGTACCTTTATTAACACGTATCTACCCTAATGGTTCGGCTGATATTAATCACTTTACTGCAGCTGGCGGTATGGCTTTGTTGTTCAAAGAATTACTTGATGGTGGTTTATTACATAACGATGTATTGACCATTTGTGGCCAAGGGTTAGATCAATACACTAAAGAACCAGTATTAGAAAATGGCGAGTTAGTTTGGCGAGATGGTCCAACTGAATCATTTGATAAAGACGTCGTAGCAAGTGTTAAAGCGCCGTTTAAAGAAGATGGTGGATTATCTGTTCTTGCTGGTAACTTAGGTCGAGCGGTAATGAAAACATCAGCATTAAAGACGCCTCATTGCCAAATCAAAGCACCGGCAGTGGTATTTGAAGATCAGTTTGAATTGCATGCAGCGTTTAAAGCAGGCGAATTAGACAAAGATTGTATTGTTGTTGTACGTTTCCAAGGGCCTTCTGCAGTAGGTATGCCTGAGTTACATAGCTTGACGCCTCCTTTGGCTGTATTACAAGATCGTGGTTTTAAAGTGGCTTTAGTCACAGATGGTCGAATGTCAGGAGCGTCGGGTAAGGTACCGGCAGCAATACATCTTACGCCTGAAGCAAACAAAGGCGGTGTTTTAGCTAAAATCCAAACGGGTGATTTAGTTGAGTTAAATACTAAGACGGGCGTTATGGATGTTCTAGTCAGTGAAGATGATTTAGCCCAGCGTGAAGCTAAGGTAGTTGATGTGACGTCACATCAAATCGGAATGGGCCGCGAAATGTTTGCTGGCTTACGTACAACACTTACAGGTGCCGAAGAAGGCGCGTGTTCACTATTTTTTGGTCAGGATTAACTATATGTCAGCTCAATTTGTCGCAGATGTAGGCGGTACAAATATACGTTTGGCTCAAATTGACAATGGTCAATTGTGTCATATCAAAAAGTATTTATGTGCTGATTACCAAACAATAGCGGAAGTAATTAAAGTCTATTTTGCTGAATTTCCAGAAGTGAAATTTACTGCTGGTTGTTTAGGGGTTGCATGTCCGGTGACAAGTGATGCTATCACTATGACCAATAATAGTTGGAAGTTTTCTATTGTTGAGCTTCAAGCTGACTTAGAGCTGACGTGGTTAGGCGTAATAAACGATTTCACCGCAGTAGCTTATGCTGTTACAGTGCTTGATAATAATCAGAAAGTTCAGATCGGTCCAGGCAAAGCCGTTGATGGTGAGAATATTGCTGTTTTTGGTCCAGGAACAGGTCTAGGGGTTAAACACTTAACCCCTTCAACCAACGGTTGGTTGGCGTTAGATGGCGAAGGCGGCCACGTGGATTTTGCTGCTGTTGATGATATTGACGTGGCAATCTTAAAATTTTTAACCAATAAATTCGGCCACGCTTCTGCAGAAGAGGTAATGTCAGGTCGAGGAATTGTACATATATATCAAGCTATTGCTGAATATAAAGGTGTTACTGCGCCTTTGGATGAAGCGGCTGATATTACAGAATCGGCGCTAAATAGTAGTTGTGACTTGTGCGTAGCTACTTTAGCCCAGTTCAGTAGAGTTTTGGGTAGCTTTGCTGGAAACCTAGCCCTTAATTTAGGGACACGTGGTGGCGTGTATATTGGTGGTGGCATTGCCCCCCGTTTCACCGACTTTATTAGCGAAAGTGATTTTAGAGCCAGGTTTGAAGCAAAAGGTCGTTTTAAAGACTATGTAGCAGATATCCCAACTTATATTATCACAGAGCCCGACCATGGCTTAATCGGTGCCATGGCTTATTTAAATCAAAATTGTAAAGGGTAAACTCAATGTCAAAGAATTGGAAAATGACGTCGGAAGAAGTATTTAGTGCAGGCCCTGTAGTTCCTGTATTGGTTATTAAAGATGTTGCTCATGCTGTTCCTTTAGCTAAAGCGTTAATTGCAGGTGGTATTAAAGTATTAGAAGTAACTCTAAGAACAGATGCAGCATTAGAAGTAATCAAGAAGATTGCTGATGAAGTACCAGAAGCCATAATTGGTGCCGGTACGGTTACAAATAGAGAGCAGTTGCAGCAGGTAATTGATGCTGGTGCTAAGTTTGCAATTAGTCCAGGTTTAACCACTGACTTATTAAAAGCAGGTAATGACGGAAGTATCGCTCTAATACCTGGTGTATCTTCTATATCAGAATTGATGACCGCAAAAGATCTAGGTTATACACACCTTAAATTTTTCCCGGCTGAAGCTTCAGGTGGTGTTAAAGCATTAAAAGCGATCGGTGGTCCATGCCCTGAAATTACTTTCTGCCCAACAGGTGGCATTAGTCCAAGTAACTATAATGACTATTTAGCATTGCCAAACGTTAAATGTGCAGGTGGTTCATGGTTAGCACCAGAAGACGCAATGGTAAATGGAGATTGGGATAAGATTACTCAATTAGCCAAAGAAGCAGTTGCTGGCGTTAAATAAGCCTCACTAAGCTTTAAAAGTATTCAAGTCAAAGCCGCTATTTAGCGGCTTTTTTATTACGCCCAGATTACTTATCAATACAAATTGGTATGACTTATTTTTAAGTTTACTTGTCACATTAATTTGTTTCGTTTCGCACTTACTCAAAATAATTGATATAAATTAAATACAACATTGTTAATTTATATTTAAACTATGTTATTCTTCTGTGAAAATATTATCCGGAAAGAAAGTTGATCGTGAAATTTCATATAAAGTTAGTACTTGGTTGTATAACAATTTTTAGCCTGTTAAATGCGGCACATGCCCGTGATATCTATGTTTCTAAAGCTGGTGATAACAGTGGGGATGGTAGTTTGGCCAACCCTTACCAAACTTTAGATAAAGCAGCGGAGCAGGCTATAGCTGGAGATACTGTTTATATACGTGAAGGCGTGTATGAAGAGGTGTTATCACCAGTTAATTCTGGGGTTGAAGGTAGTCCGATAACTTTTCAGTCATATGAAAATGAAAAAGTCATCATTAGTGCAATGCAGGCGTTAAACGGTTGGGAGTTAGACGCAGGCAATATATATGTAGTGGATGTTGATTGGGATTTAGGCCAACAAAACTTTGTAATGCAAAACGATATTGCTATGGATTTGGCTCGTTGGCCTGATAATACAGATGGCGACCCATTCACACAGAACTCCTTAAGAAATACAGGTGGTAGCGCTAGCGAAATCGCTAACGACGCATTTTTAGACTATGCAGACGGAATTCCTGAAGGAGATTGGTCTAAAGGCGGCTCTATCTATTTTTATGGAGATAAACCAGGTTCAGGTTGGACAACATGGCGTGCCTTTATCACCAGCAATACAGATACTAGAGTGACCTTTGAATTAGATAAAAGTCCAGCTTGGATTAGGACTTTTCATGCGCCTGCTGATAAAGGAGATTTCTTTTTACAAGGAATAAAAGAAGCATTGGATTACCAAAATGAATGGTTCTTTGACCCAGATACTAACAAGTTGTATGTGCAGTTACCTGAAGGGGTTATGCCTTCTGAAAACCAAGTGAGTATGCGTAAACGCACAAAAACTATAGATTTAGCTGCACGAAGCTATATTCATATTAAAAACCTAGCGGTGTTCGGCGGCTCTATTGAAATAACAGGTGGGGCATCGCATAACCATATTTATGGTGTGACTAGTTTATATGGAAATTACACCTTAGGTGTTGTGTCTGGATTTGCTTCCGGTAACCAGAGTGTCAATATTCGCAGTGATTGGAATCAATTTAATACTAGAGATAATATTATTGAAAAAAGTGAGATTGGTTTTGGGTCGGGTACTGGAATTTATGACTCTGGTGAAAATACTCAAATTTTAGATTCGTATATTCACGATTTTAATTACCTAGGCAATTATGACGCTATCATTAATGCCCGAGGTGGTAACAATACCAAAGTACTTAATAATACTATTTCTCGCGGTGGTCGTGATGCTATTCAAGGTTTTAACGATAACGCTGAATATGCTTACAACGATATTTCTCGTAGTAATTTAATCGCAGATGACTGTGGATTATTTTATACAGTGGGCGGCCCTAGTAATACTGAAATTCATCATAACTGGTTGCATGATGCCTATTCAAGTGGTGACAAGAAAAAGGCCGCTGGCATATACCTTGACAATGACGCTGAAGGATTCACTGTTCATCACAATGTTATCTGGAATACTGAATGGAGTAGCATTCAAATCAATTGGAACGGCAAAGACTTAGATATTTATAACAATACTATGCTTAATTCCAGTGGTGTAATGGGGGCTTGGCATTTAGAAGGCACAGCTTTTTCTAATGTAAATGTTTGGAATAATATTGCTGATAATTCAGATTGGGAGCCTCAATCCGACAAACAAAATAATATCGAAGTTAGTCCAACTGCTGGACCTTTTGTTGACGCTGAAAACGCAGACTTTAGGTTGAGAGCAGGCACCGACCCTGTAAACGCTGGCCGAGTAATTGATGATATTACTACTGATGTGACAGACGGTAGTCCTGATGCAGGGGCTTACGAAGTCGGCGGAGACAATGCTGATTGGGTTGCAGGAATTACCTGGGAGAGAAAGCTAGGTCCTACAGGTTTAGGTTGTTATGGTTTGCCTGGCGAAGATTGTCAACAACCAAGTGATAGCGAACCTAGTGTTGATTTTAATCAAGATCAAACTGTGGATGAAGGTGAGACAGCAACCGTAACTGTGACCTTAAGCGAACTCGCTCAAACCTATCCTGTAACTATTCCTTACACTGTGTCTGGCACTGCTACTGATGCAGATCATGACGCCGTAAATGGTGAGATTATTATCAACAGCGGTACTGAAGGAGAAGTGTTAATTGATGTTAAAACCGATACGGTGACCAGTGAAAGTGAAACTATCATATTAACCTTGGGCTTACCGATTAACGCTATTGCTGGCGACCAAGATACACACACAATAACAATTACCGACAAAACACCAGCACCAACTCCACCACCAGTTGTTACACCGCCAGTGACACCTCCTAGTTCTGACAGTGGTTCAGGGGGAGGAAGTTTATGGCTGTTGTTAGGACTTGTGTCAGGGTTGATTTACTATAGAAGAAAATCAATCTAGTCGAGCATTAATGAAAGGTTCAAAAATCATACTAAGCGCTGGAATTATCGCTTTGTTAATTCCACGTTTATTAATTGCCATTGAACCTTTACCTGCTGTTCCTTATCCTGCGGAAAATCCACCCTCCGAAGCCAAACGTATACTCGGTAAAATATTATTTTGGGATGAACAGCTCTCTACTGATAACTCCATTGCTTGTGGTTCGTGCCATCTTCCCAGTGCAAATGGTGCGGATAAACGAATAGGATTAGAGCCTGGGTTTGATAAAAAGTTGAACACCCCAGATGATATTTTGGGAAGTTTGGGGGTAGTCGCAAGGAATAAACTCGGTGAGCCAGTCAAACATACTGTGTTTAAACACAACCCTCAAGTAACCAACCGGTCTGCACAATCCTTTTTCTCAGGTTTATGGGCAGAGCATAATTTTTGGGATGGCAGAGCAGGGCCTGAATTCATTGATCCAAGATCTAATCAAATAGCTATTTTTTCTGGTGGCGCATTGGAAAATCAGGCACTTGGTCCTCTAATGAGCTCTACAGAAATGGCCAAAAAGGGCCAGACTTCTAAAGAAGTCATAGCTAAATTAAGCCAAGCAAAACCATTAGCTTTAGCGAGTAATTTACCAAAAGATATAGATTTAGCCTTAGCCAATGAACCTAGCTATACAGAACTCTTTGCAAAGGCTTTTGGTGATAATCAAATTAGTCTTAAACGCATTGCTTTTGCAATTGCCACTTATGAGAGAAGTTTAGTCGCTGATAAAACTCCATGGGATATAGCAAATTCAGGCCAACATAAATTACCTTATCTTGAAAACTTGGGGTGGGAGTTTTTCCAACAAAGCGGCTGTGAACAATGTCACAAACCTCCGCTTTTTACTGATAACAAGTTTTACAATATAGGTATTCAAGGCGGCAATACTGATGCTGGGCGTAAACAAATTAGTTTACAACAAATCGATTTAGGGGCGATGAAAGTCCCAAGTTTGCGAAATACAGGACTAAAAATAACCTACATGCATACTGGCCAGTTTACTACTCTGGAACAAGTGATTGATGCTTATGCTGACGTACCATTTGAAGATATGGCAACCAAAATGCCTAATGGTGATGATTACAATTTTCAATTTACTGAATACCAACGTAAAGCACTAGTAGCATTCTTAAAAAACTCTTTAACCGATAAACGTGTTAAAGAAGCATCATTTCCTTTCGACCGTCCAAAATTACGCAGTGAAATAAAAGAGTTTTTACAACCAATTGGGGTTAAAAACTTAAAGGTTTCGGTTAATGCTGATAATTTGGTAGAAATTTCTTGGGAAGACTTTACCCAGCAACATACTGGTTTTGACTTAGAAATTGTGCGAAATGACGGTCGTCACTATTGGGCCACACAATCCCCTTTTCAGGATATTAATACCGAAACAGGTCAAAGTTACCAGTATCAAGTATTTACACGTAATGCTCAGCTACAGAGATCCACATCTACAACTTTACATGTCACTGTGGCTCACAATTTTAGCTGGCTCGCTTTAATAATAATTTTACTAGCCAGCATAATCTTAGTCATGATTAAGAGACGTAACTAAATTAATTCAAGAACTTGGGTAGCAAACTTAATTCCATCCCAACCTGATACCATAAAGTTACGAATGTTGCCGTGATCTGTACCTTCTGGGTTTTGTAACACGTCTTCACGATAATAAGCACCAAATAAACTTAAGGTTTCGGCTTGGGTGAGTTTATTTAATTGAGCAAAGTAAAATATTTTGCAAGAGCCTTCATTGGTGCCTGCATCACTTGTTAAATCGCCATTAGAAAAGCTCGAAGGCGTATATTGATAATGTTGTGAAATGACATCCATTACTTTTGAAAACTCTATTGAGTCTGGGGCAGTTCGGATTTGTTCAATAAGCTGCTTAACTGACATTTATATTCCTGAGTAAGTTTTAATTCGTTGGGCAATTGGTAGTTGAATCTAAAGTAAGGGTAAAGGCCTTGATTGTGCTTTTTCTAACTTAGTGTGATTGTATTTTTCGACCTAAGTCATTATGTTTTATCGCTTGGTAAGTGTAACAGATGCTAGGTATATTTATAAAAATACCTAGCATGTTTTGCAGAGTTATTGAGTAGAAATAGTTCTTCCAGCCTTAATGTTTGTGAAGCTTTGGTGTTCGCCATTTGGCCAGGTTATCTGCACTTTCTCAGCATTATGACAACTGCCTAAGCCAAAATGAATTCGGTTCTTTAACATATGGTGAAAACCATCACCACTCGAACCCACTACTTTGGTTTGTTGTTTGCCACAGGCTTTAAGTATTACTCGCGCTCCAACAGGCTGAGCATGAGAATTTTTAGAAGGCTCTACAACTACGGTTAAGTGATTGCCAATGTTGCTGCCTTTTAATTGATTCTCAGCGAAATACCAGCGGCCTCTTTCGTTACCAAAGATGATATCTAAGCGTCCATCGTGATCGTAGTCAAACGTCGTAACACCAACACCTGTTGCGCCTATATTCTCCGAGGTTAACCCGGAGTCAATATGTTTACTGAATCCTCTTCCTTTATTATTTATAAGCACATAATGCTCCACAGGGAGAGCCATGTTTCCGTAAGGAGAGATAGCTAAATCAACAAATCCGTCATTGTTAAAATCACCAGCCGCCGCGCTTGTGGTTTGCTCAGGTATAGCAATTTTCATTGCTTCAGTCACATCTACAAATATTCCATTACGATTTTCTAATAACCGAGCTGGCAACAGTTCCCGCTTTATTTCTTTTGGTATAGATGTAACATTCGTTATGACTCCGCTGAGTCGTGATTTTACGTAACCTCCTATCCGCCATTTACCATCGCCTAAGTAACCAATGTGCATGCCTTGAAGTTTTTTTCCTTCGGGCCAACCTTGGGCTTGTTCTGGTTTAATCGTTAGTGTGCCACCAGTGTAGTGCTCTTTTTTTTCAGTTTCGATGACTGTGCGCTTTTCACCAAGCTGAATGTTGTAAGTTGCCCAAGTTTCCTGAATATTTTCGATAATCAGGTTGTCACCCTCAATGCTGATGTTATCGAACATAAACTTATTGTTAAAAGCGAAAAATGCTAAGTTTTTATTGATGGGATCGTAGTAGGCTTCTTCTTCAAATTGATACTTACTACGATTTAAAAACAAGTCAAAATCACCATCATTGTCATAGTCAATTTCGGTGATATTGTTTACATAACTTACCTTTGCGAGTTTGCCCAAGACTTTGGCTGTGGCGTCTTGATAACTGCCATCTCCGTTACCAAGGGATAGTGTCATATCTTTTCCACCAAAAGTAATTACATCGGTTACCCCATCGTTATTAATGTCAGTGGTTAATGCTTTTACAGACAAAGCATCTTTGGGGATTGTTAATGTAGTAGGGGAAGAAAATTCATTTTCACTATTTAGGTATAGTTGATTGGTTGTCAGTGACTTTACCAACTTCGGGGCATAACCAGTCACAAAAAGATCGAGTTTTGCATCATTGTTGGCGTCAAAAAATTTAATCGCTCGTCCTCTGCTAGGTAAAAAGTGATCAAAAGTACCAAGCTTTTCAATTACCCTGTTTTTACTAACTGAAAAGTATGCTGGCCGTCTAGGATTACCTCCATTTCCGCCTCCTTGAGCCACCACTATATTGATCTTGCCGTCACCGTTAAAATCAGAAACGCCCAGTCCATGAGTGTCTCCTTTAATCAAAACCACTGGTTCTGAAAAAGTACCGCCCTCATTCCAGTAAATTAAAGCGTTCGCGCCATGTTGGGTGGTGATAACGTCCTCCCAACCGTTTTGGTCCACGTCGGCTATGACTGCAGACCCCCACTTGCGTCTAAGGTTATTATCAAATGGGATAACACCTTGAGTCTTACTAAAAAGGGAGGCGGCAGTAGTTTCACTATGTTTTGTACTAGAACAGCCCCCCAATACTGAGGCGCATGCGATACTCATAAGCCAAGCGGTTAAATTTGTTTTAATGGACATTTTTTCAACGTTCTTTAATGTATTAACTATATAAAGGTAGTATGTTTTATTTTATGCAGTAAGTCACCAGATACTTTTAATGTTGCGTAATAACGCCTGAATTCTAAATCATCTGTTGTTTTATAGATGTGAATTATGTCGAAGAAAAGCTTATTGAATTGACACTCATTGAGTGGGAAATCAAACGCTTTATATGTTGGAATACTTGTCTTAGCTAAGTGTTTGGGTAAAGCGTAACCTCATATCTACTGAAATGGTTGATAATGCTGAAACACTTTAAATTGGGTTTTTAACGACTAATCTAATTAACTTTTATAGACGCTTTTATTATTTTAATTTCTTCTTTGGTTTTTCCTCTTGGAGAACCAAATTGTTCGATGTCTGTTAATACATCTGATCCTTCAATGACTTTACCGAATATGGTGTGTTTTCCATCTAACCAAGGTGTTGCTGTGAACGTCAAAAAGAACTGACTACCATCAGTATTTGGACCTGAATTCGCCATACTTAACAAACCGCCCTCGGTATGTCGCACATCATCGCTAAATTCACCAGCGTATTTGTATCCAGGATTACCCCGACCAGTGCCAGTAGGATCGCCACCTTGGGCCATAAAGCCTGGGATGATACGATGAAAAATAATGTCATCGTAGAAACCTAAATTGGTTAAAAATAGCGTGCTAGAAACATGCATAGGGGCAACCTTTGGCATTAGCTCTATGGTTATGTCACCTTTATTTGTGGTTAATTTCCATAGATATTGTTTGTCTTCGCTAAAGGTTAATTCTGGAGGTTGAGGTAAGGATGTTTTCCAGCTGTCTTCGGTCTTCTTTATTTTTTGTTCTTGTATAAATTGATTGACTTGTTTTACTGCTTGGTCAGTAAATAAGTCACAACTTGTTATCAATGTCGCCAGTAACACTGCAATAACAGCGTTCAGAGTAATGTGTTTACGCATGATTTTTGACTTCGCTTGGTTGTAGGTTTTAATGGTTAATCTAAAGAGGTGATGAATCATCACCTGTGTTTATGTCACCTATTTTTAGATTACAAATGTAAAACAAATACTTTAGAGTTACGTTGGAAGTTATAGAGTTGTTTTTTCTTTGAAGGTAAGTCATCTAAACTAGCCTCGACAAACCCTTGCTCTAAAAACCAATGTGCAGTCACTGTGGTTAAAACAAAAATAGACTTTAAACCTTGCTGGGTTGCCTGTTTCTTAATTGCTTGGAATAACCTTTCTCCTCGAGCACCACCACGATAATCGTTATGTGTGGCCACGCAAGCAAGTTCACCCATGCCATCTTCTACATATGGATATAATGCACCACAAGCTATAGTCATACCGTCACGCTCAATGAGTGTGAATTGTTCAATTTCGTTTTCTAAGTATTCTCTAGAGCGTTTTACTAATATACCTTTATCTTCTAAAGGTTTAATTAGTTCTAATACTCCGCCAACGTCTTCTATTTGTGCCGCGCGTAACTGTTCGTATGAGCTTTGTGATATCAAAGATCCTGCACCATCACGGGTAAATAGCTCCTGTAATAAAGCTCCATCTTGACGATAACTAACACAATGGCAACGGCTTATGTTTGACTCTAAGCTTGATATCACAGACTGT
This sequence comes from Paraglaciecola sp., assembly GCF_051252315.1. Lineage (GTDB taxonomy): Bacteria > Pseudomonadota > Gammaproteobacteria > Enterobacterales > Alteromonadaceae > Paraglaciecola. Next base: position 12,543 of record NZ_JBPOFP010000061.1, read on the forward strand.
AATAGTTGCTTTTGTTCCTTATAAAAAGGTCTTTGGAGCATGCCATACAGCTCATTTAATTCTAAATTTCTGAGTAAGCTGCCTTTTTCATTCACAATGCCATCTTCATGAGTGAAGGCTATGAGCTTGTCTGCTTTTAGTGCTATGGCTGTTTTCGTTGCTACCTCTGTAAAGGGTAAGTTGAAAACCTCACCTGTGGCTGAGTAACCCATAGGCGATAACAGTACAATTGAGCCATCGTTTAGATGGTCATTAATGCCATCTACATCCACTCGGCGCACAATGCCTGTGTTTTCAAAATCGACACCTTGTTGAACACCAGCGGGCATGGCAACGACTAAGTTTCCAGAACAAACCCGAATTTGGGCACCGTGCATGGGAGAGTTAGGTAAACCCATAGTCAGTAGTGCTTCGACTTGAGCGCGAACCGAACCGGCTGCGTCTTTTACACATTCTAAGGTTTGTTTATCAGTGATACGAATATCTTGGTGGAAACGAGCAGACAAGTTTCTAAGGGCAACTCGTTGATCAATTTGTGGTCGTGCTCCATGCACTAAAACCAAACGCACACCTAAGCTAGCTAACAGGGCTATATCGTGAATAATATTTGCAAAGTTAGCTTCTTCAATGGCTTCGCCACCAAACATTAACACAAAGGTTTTTCCCCTATGCGCATTAATATAAGGCGCTGAGTTGCGAATAATCTTTACGCTGTCGATATGTGAAACGACCACAGTATTTCCTTAACTGTTGTTATTTATTGATAGTTGCTAATTCAGCGTCAAGTGCTGCACTTACCGGTGCGATACCTGTTCCGCCAATTATGTTGCGCTTATCAACCAGATACTCTAACTGCAATATTTGGTATACATCGTCTTCAATTAAGTCTGAATATTTTTTCAACTCAGCTAATTCAAGATCTTCAATCGCCACTTTTTTCTCCAGAGCAGCCAGTACAACTTGACCTGAGATATCGTGAGCAGTCCTAAAAGGAATGCCTTTATCTACTAAATAGTCGGCTAACTCCGTGGCATTTGCGTAACCTTCACGTGCTGCTTTTGCACAACGCTCAGCATCTAATTGAATACTGTCGATGACTTCAACAGCAATGCATAAACAAATGTGCCAGTTGGTCACCGCATCCAGAACACCTTCTTTGTCTTCTTGCATATCTTTGTTGTATGCCAAAGGAAGACCTTTCATGGTGACTAACATGCCTTGTAAGCTGCCAAATACTCGACCACATTTACCGCGAATAAGTTCTAGTGCATCTGGATTTTTCTTTTGTGGCATTAAAGATGAACCTGACGTCACTTGGTCGCCCAAAGTAATAAAGCCAGCTTCTCCTGAGTTGAAGAAAATTAAATCTTCAGCCATACGTGACATGTGCATCATGCTAGTACTAGCAGCGAATAAAATTTCCAACACAAAGTCACGGTCAGAGACTGCATCTAGGCTGTTTAAACATGGGCTATCAAAACCTAAATCATCAGCAATTTCTTGGCGATCAATAGCGTAAGTATTACCGGCTAGTGCACCACTGCCCAGTGGACATTTATTTAAACGGACTTTTAAGTCTTGTAAGCGACTAATGTCACGTTTAAACATTTCTACATAAGCTAAACACCAATGTGGGTAACGCACAGGTTGAGCACGTTGCAGGTGTGTGTAACCCGGTAAAATAACCATTTTGTTAGTATTGCCACTATTCACTAATGACGCTTTAACGTTTTCTAAGTCAGTGATCAATAAGTCAACGTGATCGCGACACCACAAACGGAAGTCTGTGGCCACTTGGTCATTTCGGCTACGGCCTGTATGTAATTTACGGCCAATGTCACCTAACTGTTCAATTAGCGTGGCTTCTACAAAACTATGAATATCTTCTTCTTCGCTGGCATCAAAGTCTAGTTCGCCAGCTTCAGCTTTTACTAAAAGTGCTTTTAGTGCGCTTTCTAATTGCTGTTGTTCATCTTGTGTCAACACGCCTGCTTTAAAAATCGCTTTAGACCAAGCTATGGAGCCTCGAATATCTTGGCTTGCCAACGCACGGTCAAAGGGTAAAGAATCGTTTACCCGTCTGAACATGGCACTACTGCCATCTTGAAATCGTCCGCCCCATAAACTCATTATTCTATTCCTGTATTTTTAAATGCGATGCCTTGTTTGTTCATTGCGTCGATACGACTTGATAAGCTGAACAAACGAATGAAACCTTCTGCATGGCTTTGGTCGTAAACGTCATCAGCACCAAAGGTTGCAAAATCTTCAGAGTACAAACTGTTAGGTGAGCTGCGCTGCACAACAGTGGCTTGACCTTTGTAAAGTTTAACCACGATTTCGCCCGTCACTTTTTGTGCAAAGCTTGCTGCGCCAGCAAGTAAAGCATCGTTAAGAGCAGTGAACCAACGACCGTCATACATTACGTGTGAGTATTCTAGGCCTAGTTGTTCACGGTATTTAAGTGACGACTTGTCTAGTACTAAACATTCTAGGGCTTTGTAAGCTTTCATCATCACAGTGCCGCCTGGAGTTTCGTAACAACCACGAGACTTCATGCCAACTAAACGGTTTTCAACGATATCAATACGGCCAACACCATGGGCAGCTGCAATTTCGTTAAGTTTCATCAATACGCCGTAAGGAGTGAGTTCTTCACCATTTACTTTGGTTAATTTGCCTTCTTCAAAAGAAACTTGAACACGCTCTGCTTCGTTTGGTGCATCTTCTGGATCAACTGTTAAGGTCCAAATTCCTTTAGTAGGCTCACACCAAGGATCTTCTAACTCGCCACCTTCATGAGAAATATGCCAAGCGTTAGCGTCACGGCTGTAAATTTTAGTTAGGGACGCTGAACATGGAATGTTGCGCTCAGCTAAGTAATCTAATAAGTCTTCACGAGATACCATTTCCCACTCACGCCAAGGAGCGATAACGGCTAAGTCAGGAGCAAGGGCTGCAAACGTGCCTTCAAAACGCACTTGGTCATTACCTTTACCAGTACAACCGTGACATAAAGCGTCAGCGCCAACTTTACGGGCAATTTCTACTTGGGCTTTAGCAATAATTGGGCGAGCCATAGACGTACCCAATAAATATTCACCTTCGTATACCGCACCTGTAGTAATGGTTGGATAAATATAGTCAGAAACAAACTCTTCTTTTAAGTCAACGATGTAACATTCGCTAGCACCCGTTGCTAAAGCTTTTTCACGTAAACCGATTAACTCTTCGTCGCCCTGACCTACATCAGCAGCAAAGGCAACAACTTCACAGTTATAGTTTTCGATTAACCAAGGGATGATTGCTGACGTGTCTAGTCCGCCAGAGTATGCAAGTACTACTTTTTTAAATGTTTTTTGAGCCTGAATAGCCATGTTGTTTCCTACCTCTAATGTCTCTTAATAAAGCGCCATGTTAATAGGCGTTTTATTACTTGTTTGTTCTGTATATTTTGCCACGGAAACCGCGGCATTTTTGTTAATTCTTTGGTTTGAAATTGCTAGCTAGCAATTGTACCAAAATAGCATTCTGTCCGTGCATACGATTTTCAGCTTGTTGCATTAATAACGATGCGTCGCTGTCTATCAAACTGCCACTAATTTCTAAATCTCTATGAGCTGGCTGACAATGTAATACATATTCAGCGCCGGTTTTTTCCATTAACGCTTCGTCAATTTCGAATCCTGCAAAGGTGTCCTTGATATCAGCTAAAGGCGTATCATCGCCCATAGACAACCATGTGTCTGTGTATAACACTTGAGAGCCAACGGCATCTTGCACATCATTACTGATAGTTAATTTTCCACCAAATTCTTGTGCACGAGCTTGGCTTAGTTTAACTATTTCAGGGTCGACTTCATGGCCTTTTGGTGTTACCACGACAACTTCACAACCTAAAGCAACACCGACTAACATTAATGAGTGTGTGACGTTGTTGCCATCACCAATGTAAGCCACCTTAACCTGACTTAAATCATCGTAATGTTCACTAATAGTTAAATAATCAGCGACCGCTTGGCATGGGTGGTACATATCACATAAAGCATTAATCACAGGTACTTTAGCTGACTCAGCTAATTCTTCCAATGTGCTGTGTGCAAAAACTCTAGCAACGATTGCATCAGCCCAACAGGCTAAGTTAGCGCCCATGTCTTTTACATCTTCGCGGCCAACTAATTTATTTGATTGGCTGTCTAAATAGACTAAGTGCCCACCTAGTTTATTAATACCTATGTCAAAACTAACACGGGTACGTAAAGAAGGTTTTTCAAACAAAGCAACCACAGACAAACCGTCCAATGCTGTGCGATAAGCACTAGGATTCGCTTTAATGGTTTTAGCTAAGGTCAATAAATCTTTTAATTGCTCAGCTGTCCAATCTTTAAATGACAGAAGATCTTGCTTCATGTTTAAGCCTTGTTTGTATTCAGTGTGGTTAAAGTGGGAAAGATCTTTGTGCCTACTGCTTGGTCGTTGAGTAGTCCCAATAATTTTTCAGAATCTTTCCAGCTTGCAATGGTGACATTACGTCCAAGACTATTGGCCGCAGTTAATGCAGCTTCTACTTTGACGATCATGCCATCACGTATCACATTTTGTTCAACCAATTGCTCAATTTGCTTTTGGGTTAACTCATTAATAAGTGTTTTATTTGCATCCAATACGCCTGGCACATCGGACAGTAATAATAACTCAGCATCGAGTAATTGGGCAATCACAGTTGCTGCTTGATCGGCATTTACATTTAATAATTGACCTGTTTCACTGGCACCAATTGAGCTAATAATGGGTAACATATTGGTTTGCGCTAATAGTTTTAATAAAGTTGGGTCGCCGGCTTCTACTGTGCCCACTGCTCCCAACTCTTTGCGCATAACACTCGCCTTACATATTTTCCCATCTGCAAGACTTAAACCGACTGGTGTCAGCCCCGACTTAATTGCTAGGCTCGATAGTTGTTTATTGGCAGTTCCTGCTAATGCACCTGTGATATAGGGCATGTGTTCATCTGGTGTTACACGTAAGCCGTCAATCTTTTCACTTTTTAATTGTAAGGCTTGCATCAGTTCTTCAACCATGGCGCCGCCACCATGGACCAATACTAAGTGATAGTCTTGTTGTAATTGGCTCATTGTGTTCAGTAAAGCTAACGCATGGCTGTCTGACTGCATAAAAGCGCCGCCGACCTTTATGACAAGAGTAGGGAGCACTAAGGTTGGTTTATTTTCCATCTTAATTCACCGCGCCTTTTTCCAAACCAGATGCCGTTATTCCTGTTGCGACTAGGCCTAGGTGTGATTCAAAACCAAAACGTAAGTTAGCACATTGAACTGCTTGTGAAGCCGCGCCTTTTAATAGATTATCAATAGCACTGGTCACAACTAAGTAGCCTGGCTCTGGGTCAAATTTCCAGAATAAATCACAAAATGGCGTGCTGGCTACATCGTCAATTTTTGGCCAAGTGTTTCTTAATCTAACGATAGGCGTATTAGCATAAGCTTTTTCATAAGCTTCAGAGATTTGTTCTGAGGTAACGCCTTTTTGTAGCTTCACAGTAATCGTGGCTAATATGCCTCGTTTAAAGTTTCCTAAATGTGGTGTAAAAATAACCGGAGCGCCAAGGTACTCTGAAATTTCAGGTTGGTGTCTATGCCCTAGTACGCCATAAGCAGTCAAACTCACTTCAGTAAAACTCGTTCCTAGTGCCGCTTTTCTGCCGGCGCCAGATACACCTGATACTGCATTAATAATAGGTAAGTGGTTTGAATCTAAGAAATTATTCAACTGCAAAGGTTTTAGTGCGGTTAACGATGCCGTTGGATAACAACCAGGAACTGCAACTAAATCAGCGGTTTTGATTTGTTCTTGATGCCAGTCTGCTAAACCGTATACAGCTTGACTTAATAAGTCACTTGCAGTGTGGGCAAAACCATAAAAGTCTTCAAAAACATCTTTATCTTTAATACGAAACGCACCTGATAAGTCCATGATCACAGCTTTGCCACCTGTTAAATCAGGCATCCATTGATGGCTTGCTTCATGAGGCGTGGCTAAGAATATGACATCATAGTTTTCAGCCATCAAAGCTAAATTGGATTCATCAATTGGCGTTAGGGGTAAATTAATGTGGTTAAACCATTTAGGGTGAATATCGCCTAAGGTCTTTCCTGCATCAGCACTATTAGCAGATACAAACAAGGCCGCCAGTTCAAACTCAGGATGATTCTGAATGATATTAGCTAGGTCAGCACCAGCATAACCACTGGCTCCAATAATACAGGTTTTGATCATAAGAAATTTCTCTATAAGCTTTTTTAAGCTATGTACTCAATATGGAAAAGGAATAAAAAACACTCTTTGCCGAAATATAACATTTTAGGCAAAGAGTGGGCTAGACGCGCAACGTCGACTTATCGTCGATACAAGCTGTTGGCGAAGCTAGGCAGGGAAATGTAAACTGTAAAAAGTCTCGAAACCAATATGTACATATATGTTAAATAGCCAAAATAAGTTAAATTAGGTAAGTGTTGACACTAGTAGAGTCGTTTAATGGTTCTAAAAGGACATTACACTTTTCTGGATTATGTCATGGGTTGTATAGTTATGCAATTAAAGTGAATAAATATTTAAGTTGAGGGTTATGCTAAATTTATCTTTTATAGATCTCTATAAATCTATCATTAAGATCCCGTCTATCAGTGCATCTGAAGATAAATTTGATCAGACAAATAAGCCCTTAATTGACCTGTTATCGGGTTTGTTTTCAGAGTGTGGTTTTGAAATAACTATTCAAAAAGTACCAAGAACTCGCAATAAATATAATATGTTGGCAAAAATAGGCAGCGGCGAAGGAGGTCTATTATTAACTGGACACTCTGACACGGTTCCATTCGACCAAGGTCGTTGGCAAACAGATCCTTTTGATTTAACCGAAAAAGACCATAAATTATTCGGCTTAGGCAGCTGTGACATGAAGGGGTTTTTTGCTTTTATCCTAGAAGCGATTAAAACGATTCCACTTAATAAACTACAAAAGCCTTTATACATATTGGCCACTGCTGATGAAGAAACCTCTATGGCAGGAGCAAGGTTTTTTGCCACCCAAGAATTAATTAAACCGGACATGGCAATAATTGGTGAACCAACCGAATTAGTGCCTATTTTTAAACATAAAGGGCATTTGGCACAGAGTTTAAACATACAAGGTAAGACAGGACATTCTAGTGATCCTGATAAAGGCGTGAATGCAATTGAAGTCATGTATCAAGCCATTGGGCAATTGATGGATCTACAAAATCAGTTAAGGAACAATTATCAGGACAGGGACTTTAGTGTCCCTCAGGCCACCATGAATTTAGGCCACATTCAAGGAGGGGATGGCGAAAACCGGATATGCAGTCATTGCAAATTAAATTTTGATTTACGCGCTACACCTGATTTGTCTGACGTGGAAGCTCAAGCCTTAATTGAAGAAACATTAGCCCCTGTATATGCCAAATACCCTAACCGTTTAAGCTTAGATTTAATGTATCCAACCGTGCCAGCATTTGAATGTAAAAATGAACATAAAATATTAGATTTGGCTGAAAAGTTAACAGGTAAGAAGTATGCAAGTGCTAACTATGCAACCGAAGCTCCCTTTATCAACAAACTGGGGTGCGATACTATAGTGTTAGGCCCTGGCAGTATCAATCAAGCGCATCAACCCGATGAGTTTATGTCTTTAGATTATGTTAATCCTACTATTAATGTCATTCAGCAGATGATCAAACATGTATGTTATTAAAGCAGTACCTGGTGTGTATTCCTTGGTTAGCATAATTCGCAAAACCTAATGTAAGTTTAATGTAAATAGTTAACAATCTTCTTTGTTGCTCGTCTAAAAATATGCTAAAAATGTGCTCTAAATTTTTTATATATAAGATTAGGCGTGCGAAAGTGAAACTTTCTAAAGAAAAAATTATCACTATTTTGGGTGCGGCATTGTTTTCTTCGAGTGCTTTTGCTCAACCTCAACAACCAAATGTTTTGTGGATCATTACTGATGATCACCGACCAGATTCAATTCAAGCTTATAATCAAGCAACCACTGGAAAATCCGAAAGTGGTTTAGGTTATGTGTCTTCTCCTAACATTGATAAATTGGCGAGTGAAGGGGTTTTATATACTAAAGCTTATAACCAAGCTCCAGCGTGTGGAACTTCTAGAACGTCAATGCACTCTGGTCGTTACCCTTTTAGAGTGGGCAAATATGCTTGGGAGCATGTACATCAAGAAGCTGATTTCATGAGCCCCGCTGTTTCAGTGAGTATGCGTGATGCTGGGTATGGCACTGCCATTATCGGAAAAACTCACCACGGAATAAGTGAAAAATATAAAACTAAGAGTACTATTTTTGATCTAGAGATTGAGTTTAATCGTGACTTCTTTAGAAATGGTTTAGGGGGATTATATTCTACCGGAGCCTACGGCTTAAAAGACGGTGTGTTATTACGTCGAGACTCTACAGAAACCGTTATGTATGCTGACGGTACAAAGAAAACCTATGTTTTGTCTAAAGCAGACAGGCAACTTAATGCAAAAGAGCAGGCAGTAAAAGATAGTGTAGAACAAGAGTTTGATATTCTACGTGCGTACACCCGAATCAATAAAGGACTGATTTTAGGGGGCGTTAACCCGCAACCTGCTGACAAAACTGTTGATGCTTATATCACCAAAGAATTTGTTAACTATTTAGAAAACTCAGATAAAACCTATACCACTTCTTGGGGCAAAAAACTAAAAGGGGCTGATAGTGACAAACCTGTGTTTATTAACTTAGGTTACCACTTACCGCACACACCGGTTTTACCTCCAAAAGAATTTCGTGATCAGTTCAAGAATAAAACCTATAAATTACCAAAATTTGATAGTGAAGAATTAGCGACCTTTGTGCCTCAGCAAATGCAGATTTACAACGAGTCTAAAACTGATGGGATGAAGCCCGAAGATAAACAACAAGCAATCCGTGATTATTATGCCTTTACCGCCTTTGGTGATTCATTAATTGGAGAAGCAGTTGACGCCTTCAAAAAGTACTCAAAGGAACAAGGCCGTGAATATTTAATTGTATTCACTGTTGGAGACCATGGGTGGCATTTGGGGGAACAAGGCGTCATGGCTAAGTTTGGATCTTGGAAAGAGTCATTAAATGGTGCGGTCATTGTTGTTTCTTCAGACAAGAAAAAATATCCCGCTGGCAAAGTAGTCGACAGCTTAGTTGAATACGTTGATTTTGCTCCTACTTTGATGGCCGCTGCTGGAATCGATGTCGAACAAAAACAATATGATTATTTAGACGGCGTAAATTTAGACAAAGTCACCAATGATCCAAATTTTAAGCGAGATTATATTTTAGGTGAAATGAACTTGGTTTCTGGGCATCGAGCCTTTTTGAGAGGCAAGGATTTTGCATTTTCTATGCGTACACGAGACAAAAGAACGGTCGCTGAGTCTCCTTATCTAAATGACAATATTACTTGGGCATTAACCGCTCATCCGTTAAAAGTAGATATGGCTTTATATGACTTGCGAAAAGACCCTCTTGAGCGCAACAACGTAGCTTATACCCACGAATACCTGGCTTTGTCTGAGTGGTTCCGTAAGAAGTTGGGAAATATTGTGCTGGGTGACGGTAGAGTGGAAATGGATTGGTCGACAAAAAATAGTTATAACATTAGTAATTTTGCTGCGGGTTCAGACGATAAAAAGTTAGATGTTCCAGCTGAATTAATTCCAGATACTGATTTATCTTTATTACAGCGCCCTAACTATTGATTGGCTCGAAAATAAACTAGGGTGTATTGCTCTTTGCTGCAAAACTATATAGCAAAGATAAACCGCTCTTAACACAAGTAAAACGTATTCTTTAAAGCAGGAACAATATTGTTTCTGCTTTTTTTGTAATTGTTAGGTTAGTTGGTATGATTTGATTAATTATTTAATAGAGTATTCAATTTATGCAAAAAACAATTGCCTTGGTCGCCCATGACCATAAAAAGCCCGACTTAATTCAATGGTCACTTGCTCATAAAGCAGAGCTTAGTAAACATAAGTTAGTGGCAACTGGCACCACAGGTGGTTTATTGCAAAAAGAATTAAATTTGGACGTGCATAGATTTAAGAGTGGTCCTTTAGGCGGAGATCAACAAATCGGTGCGTTAATTTGTGAGTTGAAGTTAGATTGTCTTATCTTTTTTTGGGACCCCCTTAATCCAGCCCCCCACGACCCTGACGTAAAAGCGTTATTGAGATTGTGTTCAGTTTGGAATTTACCCGTGGCCTGTACTACCGCAACAGCCGACATGATTATCACATCACCTTTATTTATTGGTGATGGCTATCAACGAGCGATTCCTGATTTTTGATCAATAATCTAAGTTGAAAAGGGCATCGAGTTTTAAACGTATCTTGGTATCTTTCGCTACCTAAATATCATTATAGTGCGAGCAAGGCTTGCTGATTTAAACCTAATTGTAAATGAGGCACTTAGTCAGGCTGATACAGCTTAATACATTTGCGCTACTTATTGATACCAAGTTTTTCTATGAGTAGAATTTGGGATGTTCTAGACTGCAAAATCATTTTTTATCAGTATGAGCGGTGGAACAGTGTCTAGAATAGTAAAATTTTGTTATCAAGTAATGGCTTGTGTAACATCAAAACCTAGTGTGTATTTGCTTACCATCTTATTGTTACTAGGTCCTAGTGCTTTTGCTCAGGAAAGTACTTATGCCCAGAAAAAGCCTAAAGATACGAAAGAACATATAGAGCGGATCGCCGTATCAGGACAACATGCTGATATGGCCCTACGTGCGTTTAATTCTGGTGATTATTCTTTGGCTGAAATTGAGTTTAAAGAAAATGCTGATTGTGCTCTCCGGGCAGAAATGAATCAGGCAGACTATTTAGAATCCTTTCAAACTGGCCAGGCTAATCAGCTTGCTCAGGCAGAATCTGAGTCAGCACGCATAGGCACCAACCCCAGTACGGTTAATGTAAATATTAATACTAACGTTACTTATACTCCGTCTTCAGGAGTTACCCAACAAAAACTTATCGTTCGGGAACGTACCTGTGAAAATCGTGGGTTTCAAATTTATATGACAGGTATGTCGCAAATTCAATTGGGTCGGTCAGATGAAGCTGAAGTCAATTTAGAACAGGCCATTAAGATCGATAAATATCTATATGATGCTCATTATCGTTTAGGCTTAATGAAATTATTACGTCAGGATAAAGAAGGGGTGAGTAAACATTTGTCTGGCATAGAATCTGCGTTAGATAGGTGTCATAACTGTGATTTTCGTCATAAAATTGAATCTAGAATGAAGTTTTTAAAACACGCATTAGATGGGAAAATCAAACTGAATTAATCAAAGTTTGGTTCTTGGAAAGAATCACTAAACGGCGCGGTGATTGTGATGTCTTCTAATAAGAAAATATTCCCTGCCGGTAAAGTCGTTAATAAATTGGTCGAGTATGTCGACTTTGCTCCGACTATGATGGTCGCAACAGCCGACATGATTATCACACCACCTTTATTTATTGGTGATGATTATCATAGATATATTCCAGACTTCTAATTGAAAAAAGTTCCCCTAACAAATGAAAAGAGGAATCTTTATTCGACCTAACTGGAGTGTTAGAAATTATCCCTTAGTTTTTGTTATCCAATTATCAACTATGCGTTCTAGTAGACTGAGTGGAACTGCGCCACCGCCTAAAATCGTATCGTGAAAACCTCTAATGTCGAACTTATCACCCAAAGCTAACTTAGCTTTTTCTCTTAGTTCCAATATTTTGATCATACCGATTTTGTAACCTGTAGCCTGACCTGGCAATACGAAGTAACGTCTAACCTCTGCTAATATTGCACCTTCAGAAATTGGCGAGTTTTGCCTAAAATAATCAATCGCTTGTTGTTCTGTCCAACCTTTAGAATGAATACCTGTATCCACCACCAATCTAATTGCTCGCCACATTTCGCTAACCAGACGGCCAAATCTTGAATAAGGCGAGTTATAAGCGCCCATTTCTTGGGCTAGTAATTCTGAATATAAAGCCCAGCCCTCCACATAGCTAGTGAAACTAAGCTGAGTGCGAAAATTGGGCACACCTTCAAGTTCCTGGGCTATAGATATCTGCATATGATGGCCTGGGTTACCTTCATGATATGCGATGGCTTCCATTTCATTTTTAGGCATAGCGCTCATATCTAATAGATGTGCGTAATAAACGCCATCACGAGATCCGTCTGGAGATCCTTTTGCATAATGCTGCGGTGCGCCAGCTTGTTCACGAAAAGCTTCAACACGTTTTACTACTAAATTGGCTTTAGGTAATAGCCCAAAATACTCAGGCAATTTTTTGTGAATATAATCTAGGTAGGCCGTTGAATCATCAATATATCCTTGACGACCTTGGTCTGTATTCGGATAGTAAAATTGTTGGTTATTAACATCACTTTTTATATACGCAAAAAATTCTTGTAGGCTACCTGTAAATTTCACTGATGATTTAATTTCTTGCATTAGGCCTAAAATTCGAGCCACTTCCTTTAAGCCAGTTTGATGAATTTCATCTGCTGCTAGATCCGTAGTCGTGTAGTTTTGTAGCTTGGCATTATAGAAAGCTTGTCCGTTTGGTAGTGCACCTGCACCTTTGGCTTGTTCTGATACATTTCTCCTATCTAGAGTAAACCAGGTAATTAAATCTTGATAAGCTGTTTTAAAATCACCAGTTAAGGCTTTTTGGGTTTCTGCTTCTAAGCTAGTGGCTTGTTGACCATCAATTTTATTGTTATCAAGTAAATCTTTTATTTTACTTTTTGCATCTGCGAACATTGGAGAATCTTGTGCGCTTTGATCAAACGGTTGACCTTTTATTAGGTTACTCGATTGTTCAATAATACTGTCGTAAGCGAAGTAGGGTGGGCGTGTACCTTGTTTAGCATTAAGTTTTGCTCGTTCTAATAAATTACTAATTGCTACCGATAATCCGCCTATTCTTTTTATGTAGGCCTGCATATCAGACAATTCGTCTACTTTATGGTAATTGATCACAAAATTAGGCAGAGAGGTATGATTGCCCATCATTTGGGTCAGAATGTATTTATTGGTGCGAAACGGTACTAATGCTTTTGCTGCTTCGTATTGGTATACCCATAAATCATAGGAAATTTTTACGTCTTCAGATAATAATTCGTAGTTAAATGAGCGTTTTAATTCAGCCACACTATCGGCTTGCCACTTTAATTTCTGGTCTACTTCGGCTTCACTATAATCATTAAATTCGTCATACCTCTCTTTACGACCCAGTCTAGTGAGTTTCATAGGAGACAACATTAGTTCTTCTTCGTATTTTCGGTCAAACCATTGATTGAGACGTTCGCTTTCAGATTGAGCTACTATTTGGCTTGAGGTGGCTGCTGGAATGGGGGGATTTGCTTTGTTTTCTTTATTTGCCTGGCCACAAGCACTTAATACCAACATTGTAAGAATACTGAGGATTTTATTCATAATGCTCCCTATTTTGCTTTTATTTATTAATGTGTTTTTAACCAGAATAAGTTAAAAACCGGATAAAAGAAAATATAAGAAATTGGACTCAGTATTTAATGGGATAGGCATAAAGGTATTACCTATAAAAAAACGCCAGTGTGGCTGGCGTTTCTTATATTAGTTAAATAAACCTTATTCGATTAGGCGTTTTTCCGGTGTTGTTGTTTGCCTGCTTTACCTGCCTTGCCTTTATGGCCTTTATTACCTTTAGCCATTTTCATGCGACGTTGCATTTTTTGTGCTTTTTCCTGCTGCTCTTCCGTTAATACATTCCATATTTGGTGTTTGGTTTTGGCCTCTAGTATCGCTTTGGCTAAAAAGTCAGCTTGGTGTGTTTGATGTAAACTGGCCCAAGCGTCTGCGCTAAATTCTGCACTGTGAATCAACGTGCGTTCAGCTTGTTTAAACGCTTTTAAATTGGCTTTTAGTTCACCGGCACTTTCTTTTGTTTGAGTTTTGATGCTTGCAAGTTGAGTTTTCTGTGCTTCATCTAAACCTAGTCGTTTTGCCATTTTACGCTTTTGGCTTTTAGGGCCTTTACTTCCTTTTTTACGTTTACCAGCGCCTTCCTCGGCTTTCGCTTTATGCTCAGCAATAATGTTGGCAAATTGAGTTTGTTGCTCTGTGGTTAATAGGTTCCAAACGGCGTGCTTATTTTGTGCCTGACGTAAGCCTGCATTGGCACGTTGCTCTTGTTTGCTGGTTAGTAATGCTTCAATTGCATCTTGATCAAAATCTTCAGCATGTATTAAAGCGGCTAACTCTTGTCTGAAACTTTTCACATCTTCACGTGAGACATTTTGATCGCCACGGGCTTGTTGCATTATTTGTTTAATATCTTGTTTTTGAGTATCTGTGATATCCAATTTAGATAGAATTCTTTTCATCTGATGTTGACGTTGGCCTTGTTCAGGTTTCGCGAACGTCTGCGCTGCAAACACGAGAGATGAACAAACAGCTAGTGTGGTGACAAATTTGTTAAGCTTGAACATATTGGTGTCCTTTAAAGTTGGTTAAATTGTTCAGATATATTCTGAACATGGGAAAGAAGTTTAACTGCTACAATGCAAAGAAACGCAAAGAGTATGTAAAGCTTTTGTAAAGAGCAATATTGGTGGTTAAAGACTTGGGTTATATTGCTAGATATTGAAAGTGAGATACGTTGAAGTTGAATACGTATTAATACCAGAGGTAAAGAAAATGACAGAAAAACATTTGTTGCTAATAGATGATGATACGGAGTTCACTGAATTGTTGACTCAATATTTAGAGCCTCAAGGTTATATAATTGATGTGGCTAATGACGGTGAAGAAGGATTAAACAAAGCCACCTCTAGTAATCATTATGATTTAATTTTATTAGATGTCATGTTACCTAAACTAGATGGCTTTGAAGTATTAAAAAGACTGAGAACGAGTCACTTAACTCCTGTTCTTATGTTGACGGCTAAGGGAGATGATTACGACAAAATATTAGGCTTAGAAATGGGAGCTGATGACTACTTGGCAAAACCCTTTAATCATAGAGAATTGTCTGCGCGTATTAAGGCGTTAGTTCGACGTATGGCTATGTTGCCGAGCAATAGTGCACAGCAAAACCTTAAAATGGGGGATGTAGAATTATCGCCTTCTACGCAGCAAGTGCGTTGTACTGGAGAGTTATTAGAACTAACAGGTACGGAGTTTTCTGTGTTGCAGTTACTTATGATTAATCAAGGAAAGTTAGTCAGTAAACAAGATATTAGTGAAAAAGTATTGGGAAGAAAACTTGCTGCATTTGATCGTAGTATTGATATGCATGTGAGTAATTTACGTAAAAAATTAGCCAACTATAGTCCTGAAGAAAAAATAAAGACCCTACGTGGAGCGGGTTATCAATATTTGGTTTCATCATGTCATTAACACGTATTAATCCCGCCCGAAGTTTATTTGTTAGGGTATTTTTATGGTTTTGGTTAGCCACTTTTATCATTTTTTTGACATCAATTTGGTTGGTACAACAACTGGATTCAGGCGTTAAATACCGCCCCTTAAAGCCAAATCATGCAAAAAATTTACGTCAGGTCGCGCGAAAATTTCAATTTCAGATAGATAAACATAACGTTGACTTGAATAAGTACGCGTTTCAAATGAGTAAGCGAAATCGTTTTTGGTTGGTTTTAGTTGATACTGAAGCTAATAAAGTGATATTTGGTTTAACCAAAGAGCAAGTAAAAACTCGTCAATTACTAGAACAGTTTGACCC
>NZ_JBPOFP010000062.1:0-28115 GCF_051252315.1 Paraglaciecola sp.
TGGATTGAAAGTAGATACGGTATTTCCAATACCTGTGGGCGTTTGCCAAAATCCTTACGGATACGTTTCTTTTCGCTATAGGAGTAAACCATGGGTTCCTCAGCCTGCCGATTTTTGACCCAACTTGTTTAACGAGTGCACTCATTAAACAAACTTCCGCTACCCTTTACTTTTGTATTTAACATCTTTGCCAAAGTCATTAAGAGGCTTACTTAACTTATTGGTTTTATTAGATTTTAAATACATTTTGCGCTTACTTACTAGGATTCGTATCAAAGGATGAAAATTCCAAATCCTACAGCGCAAAAAGGCTGGTGACTAAAAAGTCACCAGCCTATGCCATTTCAGGCTAACAATCTGTGTTTAGGCAGATTATTTAAGCTCAACTTCAGCGCCAGCTTCTTCAAGCGTCTTCTTAAGTTCTTCAGCTTCAGCTTTATCAACGCCTTCTTTGATAGCTTTAGGAGCAGATTCAACTACTTCTTTAGCTTCTTTAAGACCTAGACCAGTTGCGCCACGTACCGCTTTGATTACTGCAACTTTGTTACCACCGAAAGATGTCATAACAACATCAAATTCAGTTTGTTCTGCAGCAGCTTCAGCGCCACCAGCAGCAGGTGCAGCAACAGCTACAGCTGCAGCAGCAGAAACGTTAAATTTCTCTTCAGCTGCTTCGATTAGTTCAACTAATTCCATTACTGGCATTTCAGCAATTGCGTTTAAAATATCTTCTTTAGTTAGAGCCATTTCTCTAAACTCCTGGGTTTAATGTTAAAATTTAATATGTACAAAAACGAAAATTATTTTTCGTCTTTGATCGCCGCCAATACACGCACAAATTTGCCTGGAACTTCGTTGATAGTTTGAACGAATTTCTCGGCAGGTGCTTTGAAGGTAGCAAGTAATCTTGCCAACGCTTCGTCGCGGGTAGGAAGTGAAGCTACTGCATCCAATTTTTCAGGACCCAATAAACCACTACCAATAGAAAGTGCAGTTACGTTTAACTTGTCGTTAGTTTTGCAAAAGTCTTTGAAAAGACGTGCAGCACCACCAGGTGCTTCAATTGAAAAACCATAAATCAAAGGACCAGTTAACGCACTGTCAAGGTCAGAAAACTTAGTTTCAGATAAAGCACGTTTTGCAAGAGTGTTACGAACTACTCGTAAGTAAACACCTTGTTCGCGAGCTTTAACACGAAGTTCAGTTAATTCTGCCACTTCCATGCCACGGTATTCAGCAACGGCAACAGATAGAGCTTGAGATGCAACGTCACTAATTTCCGCTACGATCTCTTTTTTTGCTGCTAAGCCTAATGCCACTGAGTTCACCTTCTTAAAGTCTGAAAAATCATTTCAATAGAAATTTCATTTTCAGGATTCACAGATTGATATCATTGTTGGAAGTTTGACCTTCTAACAAATCCACCGCTCTACGGTGTTCGTTAATCCCAGAGAGTCTGAGTCGATACCACCGTCTGCGCAGGCTCATATTTTAAGCAAGTTGTTTACGATAATAACCTTTCAATTACCATCTCGGAGAAAGCTCTCTTACTTCGGTCCCCAACTTACGCCTGCGGTCTTGGACGAGAGCCTGTCGTTAAACTTTTCTTTCAAAAAATATAACTCAGACTCTAACCCATAACCTTTATAGAGAAGTTAGCCTTAAGGGCTAACTGCGCTTTAACCTTAGTTAAAGCGACCACCTAACTTATAAGCTAGCTTGGTCCAAAGAAACACCCGCACCCATTGTTGTGCTAAGGCTAATTTTCTTAATGAAAGTACCTTTAGCTGAAGAAGGCTTAGCTTTGTTAAGCGCTTCTAGCAATGCTGCTAAGTTTTCTTGAATTTGGTTTGCTTCAAAAGCGATTTTACCGATGCTAGCATGGATAATACCGTTTTTGTCGTTACGATAACGAACCTGACCAGCTTTAGCATTTTTAACTGCTGTTGCTACGTCAGGAGTTACTGTACCAGTTTTAGGGTTAGGCATAAGTCCACGTGGACCTAAGATTTGACCTAACTGACCTACAACGCGCATTGCGTCAGGAGAAGCAACAACAACATCAAAGTTCATTTCGCCTTTCTTAACTAAATCAGCTAAGTCGTCCATACCAACGATATCTGCACCGGCTTCTTTTGCTTTTTCAGCATTAGCGCCCTGAGTAAATACAGCTACACGTACGTCTTTACCTGTACCATTTGGTAATACAGTTGCGCCACGAACGTTCTGATCAGATTTCTTAGCATCGATGCCAAGGTTAACTGCAACGTCAACACTTTCAGAAAATTTCGCAGTTGCTAATTCTTTTAATAAAGCAATAGCTTCATTAAATTCATATTCTTTCGTCACTTCAACTTTTTCAAGTACTAAGCGAGCGCGTTTTGATAATTTAGCCATGTCTTATCCCTCTACCACTAAGCCCATGCTGCGTGCAGAGCCAGCAATGGTGTTTACTGCTGCATCTAAACTTGCTGCAGTCAAATCAGGTTCTTTAGTTTTAGCAATTTCTTCTAATTGCGCGCGCGTCACTTTACCCACTTTTTCAGTGTTAGGACGGCCTGAACCACTTTTCACGCCAGCAGCTTTCTTAAGTAAGAAAGAAGCAGGAGGAGTTTTAGTTAGGAAGGTAAAAGAACGATCTTCGTAAACAGTAATTTCTACTGGAACTGGAGCGCCTTTTTCTAAGCTTTCTGTTTTTGCGTTAAACGCTTTACAGAATTCCATGATATTTACACCATGTTGACCTAATGCAGGACCAACTGGTGGACTAGGGTTCGCAGCACCTGCTGCAACCTGAAGCTTAATTAAGCCAGTGACTTTTTTCGCCATGATAATACTCTCTAATTTGGGTATAACGCCTTGTAAACACTGAGAATGCTTACTCTATCGGCTTCCCGTTCTAATAAAAAGGGCCGCGAATTATAGATTAATCCGCGGCCCTATACAAGTCTAATTGTTGACTTTTTTAAATTTTATGCTTAATAGAAACGATACTCTGTCAATAGGTGGATTGGCAGGCTAAATAAAAGTAGTCAATCACACATCCCTGATGCTCTTCATCCGGAGTATACATCCTTGTATACTCGTAAATCCAGACGGAGCAGAGCTCCTAAAGAATCTGGATTTACCCTTTTTCTACTTGACCAAATTCCAACTCGACTGGAGTTGAACGGCCAAATATAAGTACAGAAACTTTCAAGCGACTCTTTTCGTAGTCGACTTCTTCTACAACACCGTTGAAATCTGCAAATGGACCATCGGTAACTCGTACCACTTCGCCCGGTTCGAACAATGTCTTTGGTTTTGGCTTATCAACACCTTCTTCAAGGCGATTTAAGATAGCATTAGCTTCTTTAGTTGTGATAGGTGCTGGGCGGTCAGATGTACCACCAATGAAACCTAATACTCTAGGCACACTTTTCACCAAATGCCATGAATCTTCATTCATGTCCATTTGAACTAATACGTAACCTGGGAAGAATTTACGCTCACTTTTTCTTTTTTGGCCAGCACGCATTTCTACTACTTCTTCAGTAGGAACCAAAATCTCACCGAAGTAGTCTTCCATTTCATGCATTCTAATATGTTCTAGTAGCGTTTTTTGAACTCGACCTTCATAACCAGAAAAAGCTTGCACTACGTACCATTTTTTATCAGACATAGTTTAGATTCCTAATCCTGTAATAAAAGAAACCACTTCGACAATAATACCATCCAAGCCCCACAAAATAAGCGCCATAACAACAGTAGCAGCTAATACAATTAGAGTAGTGGTAGTTGTTTCTTGACGTGTAGGCCAGACAACTTTTCGTACTTCAGTGCGTGAATCTTTAGCAAAAGTAATAAATGCACTACCTTTTGTCGTAGTAGATGCGATAAATCCTGCGAAACCTACTGCAACAACAGCAATGATTGCAATATACAGAACAGAAAGTTCTGGTAAAAAATGATTAGCTGCAACTACGCTTGCTAACAAAGCTATTGTAACCAACCACTTCAACATATCTAAAGGATTGGAACTGTTTTCTGTATTCTCGCTCATGCTAAACCTTAATTCTTTTACTATTTTATAACTCACCTAATATTGAGTTATTTTGCCAAATAATGGCAGGGGTGGAGGGATGTTCTCAGTTACATCCATGTAACTGACCGCAAGCGGCGCTAACGCGGTTCAAATCGTTCCAGACGATTTGTCGAACCGTGGGCGTTCTCATCCCTCTACCTTCACTACTATTTATTTAATCCAACCTAGATAAAATCTTAATTGAATTTTGCCTAATATGGCAGGGGTGGAGGGATTCGAACCCCCAGCCATCGGTTTTGGAGACCGCTGTTCTACCAATTGGAACTACACCCCTAAATTTTTTTAAGCGCTCGAATAAAATAACAATATTAATCAGCGCGAAATTTAGTTACACCAACCTTGTAGAATCATATATTTTTCGGAAAAATTCAGAATCAACATCAAGGAGGGAGCCGTATTATACTTATTGCCTACATGGATTCAAGAAGAAAACCTCGAATAACCAAGATTTAACTCTATTCACTTAGTAATATGGATTGGTATAATCTATCTTACAAAATAAAAACCCACCAAAGAAACTTTGATGGGTTTAAAAATTTACGCCTTACTTAAAAGTAGCGCTATAACTTTACGCGTTATAAGTAGATGATGACGTGTTACCACCACGTCCAGTCCAATTAGTATGGAAGAACTCACCTCTTGGCTTATCGGTGCGCTCATAAGTATGTGCGCCAAAGTAGTCACGTTGTGCTTGTAATAAATTAGCAGGTAAGCGCGCTGTACGATAACCATCAAAGTAATTAAGAGCAGCTGTCAAACACGGAGCTGGCACACCTGTTTCGATAGACTTAACGGCTACACGTCTCCATCCTTCTTGAGCACCTACAACTGTGTCTTTAAAGTAATCATCAAGTAGTAAGTTGTTTAACTCTGGATTTTTATCGAATGCTTCTTTGATTTTTCCTAAGAAAGCAGAACGAATAATACAACCACCACGCCACATTAGAGCAATGCCGCCGTAGTTTAAGTTCCAGTTAAACTCTTTCGCTGCTTCGCGCATCAAAGTATAACCTTGTGCGTAAGAAACAATTTTAGCAGCTAATACTGCTTGACGAAGATCTTCAATAAACGCGGCTTTATCACCATCAAACGTTTTAGCAGGACCGTTGATCACTTTAGATGCTTCAACACGCTCATCTTTAAGAGCAGAGATACAACGAGCAAATACTGACTCAGCGATAAGAGTAAGAGGCACACCTAAATCTAGTGCAACAACACCCGTCCATTTACCTGTACCTTTTTGACCAGCAGTGTCTAGAA
Source organism: Paraglaciecola sp. (assembly GCF_051252315.1). Lineage (GTDB taxonomy): Bacteria > Pseudomonadota > Gammaproteobacteria > Enterobacterales > Alteromonadaceae > Paraglaciecola. Next base: position 5,345 of record NZ_JBPOFP010000062.1, read on the forward strand.
TTTTCTCAACAAGAGGACCACCATCTTCATCTTTATAGGCCAAGATATCACGGGTAATTTCAACTAAATAACTGTCTAGTTCAGTTGTATTCCACTCTTTAAAGACTTCATGCATTTCATCTGCAGACATGCCAAGTACTTCTTTCATGATTTGGTAGGCTTCACACAACAACTGCATATCACCGTACTCAATACCATTGTGAACCATTTTTACAAAGTGGCCTGCACCGTTTTCACCCACATAGTCACAACAAGGTGAACCATCTTCAACTTTTGCCGAAATGTCTTGGAAAATAGGTTTTACGGCTTGCCAAGCTTCTGCTGAACCGCCAGGCATAATTGATGGCCCTTTTAATGCGCCTTCTTCTCCGCCTGATACACCCGCACCTACAAAGTTAATACCTTTTTCAGCACAGTATTTTTCGCGACGAATAGTATCTGGGAAATGGGTATTACCACCATCAATGATAATATCGCCTTTATCTAATAAAGGTAAAAGTTGCTCAATTGTGGCATCAACTGGCGCACCAGATTTTACCATTATCATTATTTTTCTTGGCGTAGCGAGTGATTGAACCAGTTCTTCTACTGAATATGCACCGCGAATGGTTTCACCTTTTGCTCTACCGTTAATAAAGTTTTCAACTTTATCTGTTGAACGATTGTATGCCGTAACGGTGTATCCTTTACTCGCCATATTAAGAATTAGGTTTTCACCCATAACAGCTAGGCCTATTAAGCCAATATCAGATAGAGTTTTCATAAATTTCCAATTTTTATATTAATTTAAAGAGTGTGAATAACCGAATCAATATATACACTTTGAAGACCGCACTCGCCAAAAGTCCACTATTTCGGATTGTGAATATTTTACGCAAAATTCAGTGAGTTAGCATCCTTGAATCAAATAAAAATAAGAATGCATTCGAATAAGAAATTCTCATTTAGCTTTTAGTGGTCTTATGTCTAAGTTTATTGACCGCAAATAACACTTACCATATTGATAAAATATCCCGAGATCAAAATAGCACTAAACAACAGATAAGAATCAAATTCAGTTAGTCATAGTGCTTTTAAAGCCTAACAAACCTCGGCATAATAAGTTTTATCAAATATATTGGAGGCAAATGAAATGAAATGGGTAACAGCTGTATTAGTTTGTCTATTTTGCATGCTCCAATATCGATTATGGTTTGGCAAAAACAGTGTGCCTGACTTTATGTTAAAAAAAGAACAAGTTTCTCTGCAAGTCACCCAAAACAGCAATTTAACCCAGCGAAACAATTTACTTAAGGCCGATATACATGATCTTAAAATGGGTTTAGATGCCGCTGAAGAAAAAGCACGAAACGGTTTAGGGTTAATTAAACAAGGCGAAACGTTCTACCGCATTTTGCCAACAGAACATTAATTTAATGTCATCAAAATCTTTATACTCAGTTGTAGTGCCCGCAGCAGGCGTTGGCAAGCGGATGTTGTCAGAATTGCCAAAACAATATTTAACCATTGCTAAGCGCACTTTAATCGAACACACAATATTAAGATTACTCGAACATCCCAAAATTAAACGAGTGCTTATAGTACTCAACCCTGAAGATAAGGTATTCAAGACATTGCCTATTGCTCAGCACCCCAAAGTCGAAACTACGCTAGGCGGAAAAGAACGTGCTGATTCAGTATTAGCGGGCTTACAATATCTGCCAAATGATGAACAATGGGTGTTAGTACACGATGCAGCCAGACCATGTTTAGCACTAGAAGATTTAACCAAACTATTAGCGTTAGCCGAGCAAAGTGAAACGGGTGGAATATTAGCTACTCGAGTTCGCGATACAATGAAAAGGTCTGACTCGAACAAAACTGTACTTCAAACTGAATCACGTGAAAATTTATGGCACGCATTAACTCCCCAATTTTTTAAATTAGATGAGCTTAAATTCGCTTTAGAAAAAGCCAATCAAGAAAACCAAACCATAACAGACGAGGCTTCCGCCATAGAATACATTGGTAAACCGGTAAAACTGGTTGAAGGTCATGCGTCAAACCTTAAAGTCACCCAGCCAGAAGATCTGCTACTAGCGGAGTTTTATTTAACCCAAAGTAAAAGTGATCAATCTCTCCATAAGGAAACCCAATGAATTTCAGAATAGGCCACGGTTATGACGTACATAAATTTGGCGGATCAGGACCTATTATTATTGGCGGTACCACAATCGAATATGAAACGGGCCTCATTGCCCATTCTGACGGAGACGTAGCTTTACATGCTCTGTGCGACGCACTTTTAGGCGCACTAGCCTTAGGAGACATAGGCAAACATTTTCCAGATACCGATCCTAACTTATCGGGAGTAGACAGTAGAGAATTACTCAGGCACGTATATCAATTGGTAACAAACCAAGGGTATCAACTTGGAAATTTAGATCTCACAATTGTCGCCCAAGCCCCCAAGATGGCACCTCATATTGATTCTATGCGAGGCTTGATAGCAACTGACTTACAAGCTGAAGAAAATCAAGTCAACGTTAAAGCCACCACCACAGAAAAATTAGGTTTTGCAGGCCGAAAAGAAGGCATAGCATGCCATGCCGTCGTATTGTTATTCAAGAGAGAAGCCTAACTTGTTATCCACTCAACATTGGCGACATCAGTACCCCGTCCTGAATATAACAGGCCAACTCAAAGCCTCAGCGGAAGACTTTCAAGTATCCGAAATTTTGGGTTATGAACCATGTGGTGAAGGCGAACATATATATTTGTGGGTTGAAAAAAGTGGTTTAAATACCGCCTATTTAGCCGAACAAATCGCAAAGTTCACCCAACTTCCCTTACGCAACGTCACTTATGCCGGTCGTAAAGATAAACATGCGTTAACCAGCCAATGGTTTAGTGTTCACCTGCCTGGAAAAGGCGAGTTTGATTGGAACCTATTTAATGAACCGGGAGCAAAAGTTTTAAAAGCCGTTAGGCATAATAAAAAACTACGAACAGGTGTATTAAAAGGCAATCACTTTACGATAACCCTTAATAACTTAAGTTCAGTACAAGGTATAGATGAAAGACTTCAAAATATTGAAGTTCAAGGCGTACCAAACTACTTCGGTGCTCAAAGGTTTGGCTCTACACGTTATGATGACAGAGGTGGAAATTTAGTTTTAGCCGAAAAAATGGTTAACGGAGAGTCCATTCGCAATCGAAACAAACGTTCGATGGCCATTTCAGCTCTGCGGTCCTGGCTATTTAACGAGAATATTCACAATAGGTTAACGCTAGACAAATTAACCCAAGCGCTACCAGGCGATGTGATGCAACTTGCTGGTAGCAACAGCTTCTTCTGCCCCGACATTATCGACTCGAGCATAACAAAACGTCTTTTAGAACAAGACATTTATACTACAGCGCCACTATGGGGAGCCGGTGACCTAGTAAGTCAAAATGAGGTTTATCAGTTAGAAGACGCAATTGCCCAAAACAACTCTCTAGTCACACAAACCCTCGCCTCACTAGGCTTAAAACAAGAAAGGCGATCACTCAGGTTATTTCCAAAAGACATGAGATGGGCACTAACAGAGAATAATTTAAATTTGCAGTTTTCTTTACCTGCTGGATGTTTCGCAACGTCAATCATACGTGAAGTGATAAACGTTCAAGAAAATCGTGATAATACCCCATGAATATATTATTAAGTAATGACGACGGAGTTTTTGCCAAAGGCCTCAACGCTTTATATTTAGAGTTGAGTCAAAAACATCAAGTGACTGTCATTGCACCAGATAGAAATTGCAGTGCTGCGAGTAACGCCTTGTCTATTCAAACTCCTTTAAGAGTGCATAAAATGGAGAATGGCTTTTATGCGGTAAATGGCACCCCCTCTGATTGTGTACACTTGGGTATTAATCAGTTGTTATCACAAGAGCCAGACTTGGTAATATCAGGCATTAATCATGGGGCTAATTTAGGTGACGATGTAATTTATTCTGGAACAGTGGCCGCAGCAACTGAAGGAAGACACATGGGGTTACCTGCGATAGCGGTATCATTGGCAAGCAGACAAGCAAAACATTTTACTGGCGCAGCAAAAGTAGTAGCTGATATTATTCAGCAGCTAGCAGAACATCCATTACCTGCTGATCAAATATTAAATATTAATGCACCCGATATTCCCCAACAAGACATAAAAGGGATCAAGGTAACCCGTCAAGGTAAAAGGCATAAAGCCGAAAACATGACGAAAGCACAAGATCCTCATGGGCGAGATATTTATTGGTATGGAGATGTTGGACCGGAGCTCGATGCCGGGCCAGGCACAGATTTTCATGCCATTGCCAATAGTTATTGCTCAATCACACCATTGAGTATCGACATGACCGCTCATAAGAGCTTAAAACAACTATCCCAATGGATAGAAAAAATTTAAACAACAAGAGCCTAAAAGCCGCAATACGGAATATAAAATAATGAGAACATCACGTAAGGGCGAAAACCTAGCCCAACTTATACATGCTGAGGGCGTAACCAATACAAAAGTGTTAACGGCCATCGCCAATATTCCCCGCGAATTGTTCTTACCTGATGCCTTGCAACATAAAGCCTATCAAAATACGGCTTTACCTATTGGTCAAGGGCAAACCATTTCGCAACCCTACATAGTGGCGCGTATGACCGAACTTTTATTAGAATCGGCCAATAAACCTCAAAACGTATTAGAAATTGGAACTGGGTCTGGTTACCAAACCGCCGTTTTAGCTCAATTATTTACGCAAGTCTATTCAGTTGAAAGAATTAAAACTCTGCAATTCCAGGCGAAACGCCGAATGAACCAACTAGATCTTCACAACGTGAAAATGAAACATGGGGACGGATGGCAAGGCTGGCCAAGTAAAGGGCCATACGATGCCATCATAGTGACGGCAGCAGCGAGCTCTATGCCAGAAAAGTTATATCAACAATTAAATGATGGTGGCAGGCTCATCATTCCAGTTGGCGAAGAAAGTCAGCAATTACATTGTATTACTCGTCAGGGTGATGAGTTTGAATCAAAAATAATTGAAGCAGTAAGATTTGTGCCCTTAGTGGCTGGAGAAATAATTTGAGTCTTCCCAATAAACCTAGAACCAAAAGCCAATTAGTAGGAATAGCTGCTCGTGGATCTTTAATGGGTGCAGCAGATGCAGTTCCTGGTGTGTCTGGTGGCACTATTGCTTTTATGACAGGAATTTACGAGGAGCTAATATACTCTTTAAAACAGTGTGGACCATCAGCTTTAAAAATATTATTTTCCCAAGGACTTAAAGCAGCTTGGCAACATATTAATGGCACGTTTTTATTGTCCTTATTTACCGGAGTACTGGTTAGTATACTCACAATATCCCGTGGGGTTTTATTTCTACTAGCAGAGTATCCGGTGTTATTATGGTCGTTTTTTTTCGGGCTAATATTAGCAGCTGTTTGGTCGTTAATAAGACATATTCCAAACTGGAACATAGGGCTTGTCTGCACGTTTGTTATAGGAACTGTCAGTGCGTATTTCATTACCATTATTAGTCCAACAACAATCGAATCAACCCCGCTTATCGTATTTTTATCGGGCATGATTGCTATTTGCGCAATGATATTGCCCGGAATCTCTGGCAGCTTCTTGTTACTTCTACTTGGCATGTATGCGCCAATGTTAATGGCCGTCAAAGAATTGCAATTCATAACCCTAGGGATTTTTGCACTAGGCTGCGTATTAGGCTTACTGAGCTTTTCTCATGTCCTCAGTTGGATGTTTAAACATTACAAAAATCTTACTTTGGCTTTGCTTGGTGGCTTTATGTTGGGGTCATTAAACAAAGTGTGGCCCTGGAAACACACTTTAGAAACCGTCATCAATAGACACGGCAAAGAAATCCCACTAGTACAAGAAAACGTATTTCCTCACACTTTTGAATCTCTGACACAACAAACATCTTATTTATGGTTTTCATTAGGTTTGATGATTTTAGGGTTAGCTTTAGTCATCGTGCTAGAAAAAATAGGACAAAAAAGCAATTAATGATAAATAAAGCCAATCGTAAAGCCCGTTGTTTATTTTATATTTTACTATTCAGCTTATGTATTATTGGCTGCTCAAACAGAAAACAACCCGCTCCAGTTCAAGAGTTATACCAAGGGAAGTCTTACACTGACTACCAAGCTAGCGCATACAAGGGTAAATCCTATGTAGTTGCCAAAGGTGATACACTGTTTTCAATAGCCTGGTTTAGTGGCAATGATTACAGGGATTTAGCGGCTTTAAACAAGATTAAAGCTCCTTTCAATATCTATCCTGGACAGACAATAACCCTTAAATCTCCTCGTAATTCAATTAGACAAAAGTCGCAAGTTAAAACTGGTACGACCTCAAAAATTATTACAAATCAAGTGGTTGACGTCCCAGTTAAGCAGGCGTATGGTGAAAGTGAACAAAATGTTAATAGCAATTCAAATGAATCTGTCATTGGCAAATTTCCTTACCAAGTAAAACGATGGTCTTGGCCAACCCAAAAACCTGTTACTAAAGGTTTTTCTGCAAAAGACGATGGTAATAAAGGCTTGGACTTTTCGGGAAAATTAGGCTCGCCAATATTGGCTGCCGCTGATGGAAAAGTTGTCTACACAGGCAAGGCATTAAGAGGTTTTGGTCAACTTGTCATTATTAAGCATACAGAAGCTTATTTATCTGCTTATGCTCATAACGACAAATTATTAGTGAAAGAACAGCAATGGGTCAAACGTGGCCAACAAATTGCTAAAATGGGTAGTAGTGGGACCGATAAGGTCAAGCTTCATTTTGAAGTTAGGTACAAAGGAAAATCAATTAACCCTTTGAACTATCTACCTCAAAGATAATAACAATAAATTATAACAATTAGATTAGGAGACGTTACGTAATTTACCGTTAAGGAGTCATTGTTATGAGCCAAGAAAAAACAGTTGAAGTAGAAATCAATGCGTTTACCGATATTGAAGAAGCGGTTGAACGAGAGATAGCTAAAGCTGAAAAAGAATCTGATACTCAATTAGAAGAAATATTATCCTCCAAAGAAGACAAAAAGAAAAACTTAGATGCTACTCAGCTATATCTAGGTGAAATCGGTTTTTCCCCATTACTCACAGCTGAAGAAGAGGTTTATTTTTCTCGTCGCGCACTAAAAGGTGACGAAGCTTCTCGAAAACGCATGATAGTCAGCAATTTGCGTCTAGTTGTAAAAATTGCCCGCCGTTATAACAATCGTGGACTGGCGTTATTAGACCTAGTAGAAGAAGGAAACTTAGGCCTGATTAGAGCCGTTGAAAAGTTTGATCCAGAACGTGGGTTTAGATTTTCTACGTACGCTACATGGTGGATTAGACAAACTATTGAACGTGCAATCATGAATCAAACCAGAACAATTCGGTTACCTATTCATGTGGTGAAAGAATTAAATGTTTATCTAAGAGCAGCAAGAGAGTTAGCTCAAAAGCTCGACCATGAACCAACTGCAGAAGAAATTGCAGAAGCACTAGATAAACCTGTCGCCGATGTGTCTAAAATGTTACGTCTAAATGAAAGGATCACCTCAGTTGACACGCCTATTGGAGGTGAAAATGACAAGGTATTACTTGACGTCATTGCTGATGACAGAGGACATGGCCCTGAAGAGGACTTACAAGACTCCGACGTAAAAGTTAATATCATCAAATGGTTAGAAGATTTAAACCCCAAACAAAGAGAAGTCTTAGCCAGACGTTTTGGATTGATGGGTTACGAACCATCTACCTTAGAAGACGTAGGTGTTGAAATTGGCTTAACCCGAGAGAGAGTCAGACAAATTCAAGTTGAAGCTCTACGTAGATTACGTGACATGTTAGGACATAAAGGTTTAGATTTAGAAGCAGTATTTAACAAACTAAGTTAATTAAGTTTCGACTAAATCAATGTAAAGCCTCATCCGAGGCTTTTTCTTTTTATAGACCTATATTTTACTGAAAGATTAATAGAGTTAACATAACTTAACCTCCACACTTAATAAGCTGGGCTACATGTCGTTTTCAACAATCAGATTAATTATTTCGGCAATTCTATCATTTGGCTTTTATTTTGCGTGGTCATACTGGGCAAATAATATGGTAACGGATGATCAGGCTTTAGTACTTAGGTCTGCCTTAGTCCAGGGAGCACTCAGCGCTACTATCACCATACTATTTACTTTTGTACTGGAGAAATCAGTAGAGAAATTTGGTCAAAACAGTTTTTCACTGTTGTTTGTGGTGCCCATTATTTGCACAGTACACTCTAAAACGACTCAAAATATTGCGATATTTAAAACCTTAAAAAATGTGTTAGATAATTCAGCCACATATTTTAATAACAACAGTATTCCAGGCTTTTTAATTGCACCTATTCCAGCATTGTTGATACAGGCAAGTATTGCTATTGGAGTCAATTGGGTAAACCAAACACCAAACCTTTGGTTAACGGTCACGCCAAGTATTATCATTACCGGGGTATATGGTTATGTCTATACCTTTGCTTTACTGAAAAAACCTAAGCAACCTGTTTGTCAAAAGTAACAAACCGGTATTTGTAAGGATTATTATCATCTGGTAGATGAGATTCCTCTTCAATTTCACGCCATGCAAAGTCGGCTTGGTAATCGGGGAAATACGTATCTCCAGCTACGCTGAGGTCAATTTCAGTTAAGTACAACCTATGGCAAAACGATAAAAAGTGTTGATAGATAGTACCTCCACCAATGATCATGACTTCACAGTCTTCTAAACCTAGTTCATCAAAATGATCACTTGCAGTGGTCACTGCCTGCTCACAACTATGCACGACACTGGCATCACCTAGGGAATAACTTTGATCTGAAGTAATGACAATATTCAAACGGCCAGGCAACGCCTTTCCAATAGATTCATAGGTTTTACGCCCCATAATAATTGGCTTACCTAAGGTTGTTTTTTTAAAGTGTTTTAAATCGGCTGGTAAGTGCCAAGGCATTGCATTGTCTGCGCCAATAACTCGGTTATTTGCCATGGCAGCGATCATTGAAATTTTCATCATAATAAATTCTTGTGAATAAACAGAAGCTCTAAATATTAAGGCCAAACGTAAATTTGACCTTAATTTATCCTAACCTTTGGTATAAACAACCTCAAAGTCATCATCCCCATCAAAGTCGTCATCATCATCGTCTTCGTAATCTGATGTATCATCAATGGTGTCTTTGCTTGGTGTATCCCACTTAAAGCCTGCTTCTTCATTTGTTAACTCAGGCTCTTCTTCAGGTAATGATTCAATAAAATCCATTGCCTTCATACATAAGTCTTGAGTACCGACTTTTTGGAAAGCTGAAATTTTATAAAATTGATCTTCCCAGCCTAATTCTTTGGCAATGTTAGTGCACAAATCGCTGATTTCTTCTTCAAGCATCAAGTCAACTTTATTAAACACTAACCAGCGCGGTTTAGCCGCTAATTTAGGACTGTATTTTTCTAACTCTTCGATGATTGCTTTGGCATTCTCAACCGGATCTGAACCGTCAGCAGGCATAAGATCAACCATATGCAGTAACACTCGGCAGCGCTCTAAATGTCTAAGAAACTGAATACCTAGACCGGCGCCTTCAGCAGCACCTTCAATTAGCCCTGGAATATCTGCTATCACAAAACTGCGCATTGCATCTAAACGCACAACACCTAAATTAGGTACAAGAGTGGTAAACGGGTAATCGGCCACTTTAGGCTTAGCTGCAGACACACTGCGTATAAAAGTAGATTTCCCAGCATTAGGCATACCCAACAAGCCAACATCAGCAAGTAACATGAGTTCTAGCTTTAAGTGTCTAACTTCACCTGGCGTACCATCAGTTTTTTGTCTAGGCGCTCGGTTAGTACTGGTTTTAAAACGAGCATTACCCAAACCGTGGTAACCACCTTGGGCAACTTTCATACGCTGAGTATGTTTAGTTAGATCACCTAATACTTCACCCGTATCGCTATCAGTAGCTCGTGTTCCAACCGGCACTTTAACCTCTAAATCAACACCACCACGGCCTGTACAATTTGCACTTTGGCCTTTTTTGCCATGTTCAGCTCGGTGGAATCGTTCAAAGCGATAATCAATTAAGGTATTTAAGTTTTCATCTGCGACCAAATAAACACTGCCGCCGTCTCCGCCGTCACCACCATCTGGGCCACCATCTGGTACGTATTTTTCACGACGAAAACCTACTACACCATTACCGCCATTACCCGCTTCAACACGAATATCAGCTTCATCTACAAATTTCATGACTTAAAATACCTTAATCTTACACGTCAACGTTTAGTATAGCGCTAACTTGAAATGACTTTTGTTTTTTCAACAAAAAGCCCCGCATAAAGCGGGGCTTCTTTAAATATTTAAATCGTTAATTATTCAGCAACGATGCTTACAAATTTACGATTTTTAGGGCCTTTCACTTCAAATTGAACCTTGCCATCAGACAAAGCAAATAAAGTGTGGTCTTTACCGATACCCATGTTGTTACCAGCGTGGAATTTAGTACCACGTTGACGAACAATAATGTTACCCGCTAAAACTGACTCACCACCGTAACGTTTAACACCTAAACGTTTACTTTCTGAATCACGGCCGTTGTTAGTACTACCACCAGCTTTTTTATGTGCCATTTGTATATACTCCTATTAAGCGCTAATACCAGTGATTTTCACTTCCGTGAACCACTGACGGTGACCCATTTGGGTACGTGAATGCTTACGACGACGGAACTTAACGATTTTAACTTTCTCGCCACGTCCGTGAGTTACAACTTCAGCTGTAACTTTACCGCCACTTACGAATGGGGTACCAATTTTAATATCTTCACCATTGCTCACCATTAAGATGTCATCGAATTCAACTGACTCACCAGGAGCCACTTCGATTTTTTCTAGGCGAACGGTTTGGCCTTCAGCCACACGGTGTTGTTTGCCACCACTTTGGAAAACCGCGTACATAATAAACTCCGCTCTACGTCTCTTGACGCTTATATTCAAAAACAGGGCGCGAATTGTACGTGAACAGATACAGCCAAGCAAGCCTATTTATTAATTAATTTGGTTAATTATCAAACGTTTTGTCTCAGCCCGTTAATTTAGGCACTTTTGCCAGTGACAATACTGGATACCCAGATAAAATTCTGTAAAATCCGTGTGCGTAAATCTTTAACATAATTTTAATAGGCTGAAATTCGACTGTATGAAACTTGAAAATATCAACAAACTTGCACATGACGACATGATGGCGGTCAACGAGTTAATTCAAAATCAAGTAAGTTCAGACGTCGCGCTTATTAATCAACTAGGCTTTTATATCGTCAATAGTGGTGGTAAACGTTTAAGGCCTTTATTAACTGTTTTAGCAGCTAGGGCTGTCAATATTCAAACCAATCAGCATCATACCCTAGCCGCGATTATTGAATTCATTCATACAGCGACACTCTTACATGATGATGTGGTTGATGAGTCAACTTTACGTAGGGGTAGAGAAACGGCCAATGCGGTCTTTGGCAATCAAGCCAGTGTACTTGTTGGAGACTTTTTATATACCCGTTCATTTCAAATGATGGTGACATTAAAAAGAATGCGCGTAATGGAAATTCTATCTGATGCAACCAACGTCATTGCAGAAGGAGAAGTACTGCAATTAATGAATTGTAATGATCCCGATACCAGCGAAGAAAGTTACATGCAGGTTATCTACAGCAAAACAGCCCGATTATTCGAAGCAGCCACATTGCTTGCTGCCGTATTAACAGACCAAACTGCTGAAATAGAAACGGCGATGCAAGACTACGGAAAATACTTAGGCACTGCATTTCAACTTGTTGATGACATTTTAGATTACGCAGCAGACGCAGAAGTCATGGGCAAAAATGCCGGTGATGATTTAGCCGAAGGCAAACCGACTTTACCGTTACTTTACGCTATGTGGCATGGTAACCCAGCTCAATCAGCGCAAATAAAAACAGCAATAGAAACCGGCAATGGTATGCAACATTTCGACGAAATCATGTCGACTATGCAACAAACCGGAGCTTTAGACTATACCAAACAACAAGCTCTAAAAGCTTCAAATCAAGCTATTCAAGCTTTAGCACCTTTACCTGACTCAGAGTATAAAGATGCATTGGTTGGGCTTGCTCTCATCGCTGTGGAGCGCGCTGCTTAGCACTCCACGTTTATCTATTACTGCCTATCTAGTTCAACTCTGCCGCTTACCGTCGAAATATTTACACTTGCATTGCCTCCATTTAGCGAGAACTCTAACCAACGCCTAGGGCCATATTTCGCTTTTTGCATTTCATGCTCTGATAAATCGTTTGATATACGCCCACCAGCGTGGGTTTCGATATCAAAGGTAGCAGATACATCTTTCTGAAAATAAAGACTAATTTCGCCCCCAACACTATTTGCGTCAACTTCACCACCTTTTAACAGAGCCAGTTTGACCTCAGCATCACCATTCACTGTTTCAATATCCAATTGCTGCACAGCTTTTAAGTTCAACTCCATATCTCCATTAACCGTTTCAGCCTTCACTTCAGCACTTTCACTGGTAACGTCAATATCTCCATTAACGGACTCATAGCGATCTTTTACTCCGTTTTGGCTATTAGTTCGAATATCACCATTCACGGTTTCTATTCTCACATTTCCGGCTAATTCGTCTGCTGCCACATCACCATTCACTAATTCAATGCGAATACGTCCGCCCAAATTTTTGGCTGTAACGTCACCGTTTACGGTATCAATAGTTGAGCTGCCTTGAATCTCCCTAATATCCAATTCGGCATTTACCGAGCTATAAAAAACCTGGCTTGATTTTGGTACAAAAATTTCTAAATCATCACCTTTGTCAGAATTCCAGTTTTTCCATCCATTTGAATTTTTTACTTTGACTTTAATAATGACTTCATTTCCGTCTCGTTCAAAAATAAACTTTTCTGTTCTATCACCCAAAGTGCCCTGCACTTTAACTTCATTCTTGTCCCAGCCTCGCACTTCAGCATTACCGTTTATATGTTCAATTTTGACTTGACCATTTGCTTCTGCTTTCACTGACTTGTTTACAGCTTGCTCTGCGCTGGCATTCAACGAAAAGCCTAATACACTTAATAAAATCACTAACTTCTTCATTTTTCTCTCCGATACTCAATACTTTAAATTTGCGACCACTTAGGTGCATGTACTCGTTCAATCAAACTAATTTGCTGTTGATGCACATTTTGCAGCATCTTCAATAAAGGCATATTATTAGGATCGTTTTCCAACGCAGTCTTAATCGCATCTGCCGCCAGATCTAAGTCTTTCAATTGTTGCTGCCAATTTTCTGTTAACGGCGTTTGCTCTTTGTAACTCACTAACAGTTCATTTTTTTGTTGTAAATGCTGCTGACTCAAAGAGGCTACTAAATCGCTGCCGGTCAAGTTAACCTGTTGCTGATAAATAGATAACCCTCCCAATAATCCAAACATTGCCACCGAGGCAGCTATTAAGTATTTATTCCGATTGGTTTTAGTTTGACTCCCGAAGTCAGCCTCTTCATTCGCTAGTGCCAAATCAATGCCTTGCCACAAGTCTCGTTCTGGTTGTTTTTCTTTGTTAAGTTCAGCTACTTGGATGGCCAAGTCATTATCAAATGAATCGTTATTCATAACCCATCCACTCCTTTAATAATTGTTTTGCCCGATGAAACTGCGCTTTACTGGTTCCCACTGCCATATTGGTCATGTTAGCTATCTCTTCATGGCGGTAGCCTTCTATGGCATGTAATACAAATACAATCCGCGCCCTTTCTGGCAATTTAACCACGTAACTTTCTAGATCAACCTTAGCTGTCGATTCTTCTGCAATCTCGTTCATTGCCACAGAGTCTTCTAAATTAAACATTTTCTGCAACCAGCCCTTTTGTTTGCGCAAATAAGAAATCGTGATATTTGAGGTGACTGTGTGCAACCAAGTAGAGAATTTACTATCACCTTTAAAATTGCCTATTTTTCTCCACAGCTGAATAAACACTTCTTGTGCCGCATCTTCTGCCAACATTTTTTCACCTGTCAAGCGATAGCAGAGGCCATAAACTTGCCCAATATATTGCTGGTACAATAGGTTGTACGCTTGCTTGTCACCACTTTTCACTAGGCGAATTAACTCGAACTCCCCTTTAGTGACAAATTTATGTTGAGCGGCGACCACATTAGCTTGATTATTCAATCTAGATTCTTATCTTGTTGTGTTAAAAGATATGTCGCAAAGTAAATCACAAAGGTTTAATTAACCTCAAATAAATAATTTTTAAAATGGACATAGTATGAAATTAAGTGGTTTGTATCAGGCTGAAGTAAAACGAATAGGCCCCAAAAATGAACGTACTGGGATTTACAAATATTCAATAAATCAAGGCGAAATCAATCAATTTGGGCTAACGCAGGACGTACAAATTGATAAACGTTTTCATGGGGGCCCAGAAAGAGCACTGCATCAATATGCATTACTGAGTTATGAAAAAATAATAAAAGCCTACCCTTTGTTACATAAAAAAGCCCAGCCAGGGTCGATGGGTGAAAACTTAAGTGCCGCTGGCATGCATGAAAATAATGTACATATTGGTGACATATATCAAATTGGCGCTTGTCAGATCCAGGTATCTGGTCCTCGTATGCCTTGTTTTAAAATTTCAGAAAAATTTAGCACTCCTAAGCTCGATAAATTTGTTGCAACCCATGCAATTCATGGCTGGTATTACCGTGTACTTAAAGGAGGAACCCTATTTGTAAATGATTCAATCAAGTTGATTGAACGAGTTAACCCAGAACTAAGCATCGCGCAATTTCTGCAAGTGGTACAAAAAAAGGTGACGGATACCGACAAAGTATCACTGGCAATGAATGCCAATGGCTTAGATCCAGAGTGGAAAGACAAGTTAAAGCGATAAAAATTAATGCTTAATCTGTACTAGCTCAGAGCTGTAAAAACCTCATCACTCATCATTAACGTGAGCTAATACCATATCCGTATAATCCACCATGCCCACTATATGGTTGTTTTCAATCACAGGAGCCGTGTGTATGCCAAAACGCTCAAATAATCTCGAGCAGTAACGCACATCCATAGTACCTGAAACACTCAATACAGGTTTGGCCATAATTTCATATAGGTTAACCCGTTCTGGAGAACGGTTCTTAGCAATCACCTGCTTAGCGATATCCGCTAACATCACTAGACCATATTCATCATTTTCATCGCGCTTATCTATGATAATTGCTTTCACTTTATGTTCGTGAGCAATTTTAATTCCTTCGGCGACGGTTAACATTCCATCCACCAATTGGAAGCCTTCTTCGGACATGGCATCTTTAACTTGAATAAGTTTGTGACTCATAACTCTTCCTCTACTTTACCTTTTAATCGTTCAACTTGATGAGCAACACCGACTGCATCTTCAACCGCGACTTGAATAGCGATACCTTTTCCAGGTTCTTCATCAAAGCCCCCTGCTTTCGCGATCCGCTCCAATACTTTTCTCGCTAAATGTTCTTCAACGACAAAAAGTAATACATCACGCTGCGTCTCTAACTGCATGCCGAAAAAAGTGCGTTGCTTGTTTATGCCTTCACCTCTAGCATTGTTAATTATGGTTGCACCTGTGGCGCCGGCACGCCTAGCTTCTTTCATTACAGCTTCTGTTGAAGAATCTTCTACAAAGGCCACTAGCAATTTAAACTGCATAACATCCTCACATTATTTCTATTGTTTTTGTTGAGTGTTGAATTGGGTTAATTGTGCGTATGCCATAACCGCAATAATGGGAAATAAGCTAGCAAAAGCAATCAAGCCAAATCCATCAATTAACGGACTTCTACCTGGGATGGTACTTGCTAAACCTAATCCTAATGCCGCCACCAATGGCACAGTGACTGTCGATGTAGTCACACCACCTGAATCATAAGCCAATGGAATCAATAATTTGGGGCAAAACATGGTTTGAATGACCACAACTATGTAACCGGCAATGATGTAATAGTGAATTGGGTGCCCTGCAACAATTCGATAACTTCCTAGCGAAATGCCAACAGCCACACCTATTGCCACCGCGATGCGCAAACTATTGGCCTTAATCGCCCCACCAGAGACTTCTTCAGCTTTAATTGCTACAGCAATCAAAGAAGGCTCGGCAATTGTAGTACTAAAACCAATAGCAGCGGCAAAAATATACACCCAAGTATAATCAAGCCAAGACGACACTGAGTTCTGCTCTGCAGAGCCAAAAATAAAGACCGGATCAGTTAATTGTTCGGCCATCATTTTTCCTAATGGAAACAGAGCTTTTTCTAGACCTAATAAAAATAGAGCTAAACCAATCAAAACATACAAAAAGCCAAAACCGACTTGTTTCACTTTAGGTATCGGCTTTCTAATGACTAATAACTGAAATACCAAAATAATCGATAGTATCGGAAGCACATCCACTACAGTGGATTTAAGCGTATTTAAAAATTCAAACAACAATTCCACGCTACCCTCCTATTACCATGCCGTAAGCCATAACAAAAATCATTGGTGTTAGAGAGGCAAAAGCAATCAATCCAAACCCATCAATCATAGGGTTACGCCCTTTAATTGCTGACGCCAACCCCACACCCAGAGCAGTCACCAGTGGTACAGTTATGGTTGAAGTCGTTACACCACCAGAGTCATAGGCAATACCAATAATCCACTTAGGTGCAAAGGCAGTCATTATGACTACCACAGCATAGCCACCAATAATTAAATAATGAATGGGCCAACCACGAAGAATTCGTAACACCCCTAAAACGATAGCTAAACCTACAGAGAAGGCAACGGTAAACCTTAAGCCATTTGCATACTCAGCTTGTGCTATATCGGTGAGCTCAATAATGCCACCATTTGCAGCCACATTAGCCGCTTCTTTAGCCACAGCAATCAAAGAAGGCTCAGCGACGGTTGTGCCAAAGCCCAAACAAAAAGCAAAAGTGAGCAACCAAGAAACACTGCCTTTTCGGGCAAAAGATTGAGCCATAGACTCACCAATAGGAAATAAACCTAATTCAAGACCATAGATGAAAAATGTTAGCCCTAATATGACTAATATCAGGCCAATTATAATATCGCCTAAGTTAGGTAAAGGCTGCTGTAAAACGGCAAATTGGAAAAAACCGATAACCAGAATGATCGGTAATAGGTCTTTGCAGCTTCCAACCAATGATCTAAAAAACACCCATAACTGCTGCATATAACCTTACTTTTTGTAATGGTAATATTTTAACCATAACACATTGAAAGTTATTGATAAAACGATTTAAAAGTAAAATATCCAAAACTTGAAAGCCCTCTAAACAACATGGAAGATTTAGTTATCGGGTATAAAAGCATCGGTTTTAAATCACTAACCCGATTTGTGACATGATTCTTAGTTCGCCCGCCTAAATTTTGTCGTTAAATTGACATATTCGTTCATTATAATTACTCAAGCTTCTCATTAACTAAATATGATATGGCAGACAAGATTTTTCGTACAATCAACAAAGTACCTTACATTGCGAGCTTTAGCCTATTGATAAGTTTAAGCTGTTCGGCTCAAGCACAAACTGCGCAAAGTGAGCTTCAAACTCCAAATACCATTCATTTTGGGGCCTCCAAAAATATTGTTTCCTTTGGCTCAGATACTCTCGCCAACCTGATGCATTTTTGGTCTAAAGAATTCCACGTTCAATATCCTAAAATAGGTTTTGAACTTCATTCAGAAGGTTCAACCACAGCTGTAAAAATGTTGTTTAACAACCAAGCTGATTTAGGGCCTATGAGCCGATTGATGACTTCACACGAAGTCAGTACTTTTAAACAAAAATTTGGTTATCGGCCCACCCCTGTGAAAGTAGCAATGGATGCACTGGTTATGTATGTTAATCGTGATAACCCTTTGGATAACATATCTCTGGCACAAATCGACCGTATGTTTTCCGCTACTCAAAAATGCCATTTTCAACCCAGCATTGATAGTTGGCAACAGCTAGGTCTAACAGGTAAGTGGAAAAATCATCCTATAGAACTAATTGGGCGGAATAAGATATCGGGCACATATGGTTTTTTTAAACGCAAAGCCTTATGTAATGGTGAATTTAAACCAAACGTGTCTCTTCAACCCGGCTCAACATCTCTTATCCAAGTGATAAGTCATACAAAGTTTGCAATTGGTTTTTCGGGTTTAGGCTTTAAAACTTCTGGAGTAAAAGCGCTGCCACTATTATCTAATGACGGAGAAATCGTCCCCTCCACAGCTGCTAACGTACAAAACCAAACTTATCCATTGGCACGGTTTTTATACATTTATATCAACTGGCCACAGTCCAACCCTATTCCCTCAAAAATACAAAACTTCTTGCGATTGGTTTTATCTGAAAAAGGGCAGAAGGTTGTCACACAAGATGGTTATATTCCCTTGTCAAAGTCAGTACGTAAAGAACAACTTAAGATGCTACGGCTTCCACTCCATAACTAAGTAAATAGTCTGCAAAGGGAGTTGGAGCAGAGATACCGTAACCCTGAGCAAAATTCACACCTAGTTGTTGTAGTTTCTGCTCGGTTTCTATATCACCCACAAATTCAGCAATAGTTTGTTTGCCCATACTATGCGCAATTTCGTGAATAGCCTTAACAGTGGCAAAATCACAAACATCATTACACATGTTCTTCACAAACGAGCCATCAATCTTCACGTAGTCCACTTTCATATTCTTTAAGTAAGTAAACGAAGACATTCCAGCACCAAAATCATCCAATGCAAACTTACAACCCAAGTTACGAATATCTTCAATGACGTTTGCCGCTTTAACTAGATTAGTGACCGCCGAGGTTTCGGTTATTTCAAAACACAATTTGTCTTTCGGCACATTGGTACGTTGTAGTGTATTTAATAACTTTTTCATTAATGAAGGACTATTAATACTGGCACCAGATAAATTAATTGCACATTTATCTAAATCTTTAACATGCTCAGGGTAAGATTCAAGCAAAGCCAGGGTATGAGTGAACACCCATTCATCAACCCTACTCATTAAGCCGTGCCTTTCGGCGATTGGAATAAATACACCTGGGCTTATTACCTTGCCGTGTTCGTCGTACATGCGTAACAAAATTTCATAACGAATCTTCTGATTGGCTGCAATGTCCAGAGGTTTGATAGTTTGGAAATATAACTCAAAATTATTTTGATCTAATGCGGTTTGAACCTGCCCCAACATCTTCAGCTCGGTATTTCTAAACTCTATTCCAGATTCAGTATTATCATGGAAAATATACTGATTTCTACCATTGTACTTCGCTAGGTAACAGGCACTGTCAGCCGCTTTTATCACATCAACCGCATTTAAATTGGCTTTGTCCATTTGCACAATACCAACACTTGCCCCAATATGAAAGACGCGGCCTTGCCACTCAAAGCGAAATGCCGAGACACTGTCCAGCAACTTTTGTACGCTGCGCTTAACTTCAATTTGAGTTTGTTCTAGCAACAACAAACAAAATTCATCTCCACCCACACGAGCTAACACATCTCGCTTACCAATATTTTGCTGTAATAAGTTAGCTATGCCCTTAAGAAGTTGATCACCAGCTTGGTGGCCACAAGTATCATTAATGATCTTAAACTTATCCATATCGATGTAACATAAACTAGCCGTGGTATGTTCTTCGGGGATATTAGTTATCATGTCTTTTAATTTAATATCAAAAGCGTATCGATTATACAGACCAGTTAACGGGTCATGATTTGCTTGATAGTATATTTTTTGTTTTAGGATCAAGTCTTCTGTTACATCTCTAGCAATTCCCTCTATTGCTACTAACTTGCCATTTTCGTCAAAAACAGGGGAATCATTACATTCAATAGAAATCTCTTTGTTGTCAGCAGATAACAAGGTCTGAACATAAGATGGCGTTTTTAATCCTTTAGACTGGCGTTGACGGATTTGACGAATATTATCTGGCACTGTCAACAGATATGAATTTGCATTGGCAATAAACTCATCAGGTTTGTAACCCAATATATTACTCACACTGGTACTAACAAATTGATAACGATTATCAGGAGACAAAGAATAAACAAAGTCTCGATTTAAACCATCAACCAATCGTCTAAATCTAGCTTCGCTATTTTTTAATTTTAATTGAGACTCATAACGTAATGAAATATCCCTAACTGTCATGGCTAAACCGGAATCAGCTTTTACTACCTGTAATCGCATCCACTGCCCATCAAACAGCGCAGAGGAATTATTTAAGGTATGTTCAAACGGCCTACCAGACTGGCTCACCTGTTTAAATTGTTCGAATAGATGAGGCACTTGCAATATCTTTAAGTGTTCAGTAAGTAACAAATTAGCAGGTTTTTTAAGATCTAGATGGATACGTTTTAAGGCTAACTTATTTGCATCCACTAAACGAAAATCACAAATACCCTGCTTGCTGTCGCACACACATTCAAATATCAATATGCTATCTAAAGCTGCTTCACTGGCCGCTTTATAATGAGCTTGGCTCTTACTAGACTGAATGGCATGGGACAGCTGCCAATAAAAAAACAAACAAACTAAGAATGACATTAAACAACCAAGCCAAAAAATCAAACGGCTCATTGGCACAGCTTGAGCAGGGCTTTGTAACCATAATTGCCAATTTCGGTCGGCAAAGTTTAAGGACACCTTTACCAAGGTTAGGTCTTCAATTAAATTTCCATGAGTTAATAACTGTGTGTCTTGATCACGCAACAAAAAGTTAAATTCAGGCCCCACTAACTCCCCAATCAAAACTTCTAAAGTGGTTTTAACATCAAAACTCGCTACGACATAACCCAAAGAGTGGTTGTTTGGGTCAACCTTTAACGCATACAAGGTTGCCAGTCCATAACTAGAATACAAACTTGTGGCAAGACCGTGAGAAGACAAATGTTCCACATCAATGCCATACTGCCCGAGATGAGAATTAAGTAACCTGTCTTTATGGTTTAAAGACAAACTCCAACGAATAGTGAAATCAGGATTAACCCACCATACATCTCGAATGCCAGGCATAATGTTTTTAATGTCAGAGGCGTGAGTATGAAACCAATCAACTGGGTTAGGGTGCCTTGCAGGCCAAGATAAAACTAAATTTTCTAGGGCGCGTTTTCTATCTGCTGAAAACACCTCCAAAGAAGTTGAAGTTTGTGATGCCACCACATTCGCCAACGCTTTTCGTTTTTGTATTTCGTGATCAGACAAAAAAGAACGTGCCACACTAAAAGCAATAAAAAGAAAAACAAATAACAAAGCTGGGAGCCAATAGACTCGCTTATGTGGATTAGCAAAATACTTCACTAAGTATATATATCCGTAAGTATTCTTGAGTTCGGCTAATCAAAATAGAGGAACAATATGACAGTTTAATTAAATTTAGGTTGTATAAATAAATACTCTTATTTATATGTACATACCTATGTACCTTTCTCCGTTAAATTACCAACAAAAAAGCCGTTTCTGTTACCAGAAACGGCTTTTTAAAACTAACTTCAGTAAGCTTAAATTAAGCTTCTTGAATAACAACTAGTTTGATAGTCGTTGTTACGTCAGAGTGAACTTGCAAATCAATTTCGTATTCGCCAGTTTCACGTAAAGTACCAGTAGGTAATTTAACTTCTGATTTAACCACTTCAACACCAGCAGCAGTAATTGCATCAGCGATATCGCGAGTACCGATAGAACCGAATAACTTACCTTCATCACCAGCAGGAGAAGCAATAGTCACTTCACCTAGCGCAGCGATTTTTTCTGCTTTAGCTTGTGCAGCAGCTAGGCCTTCAGCAATTTTTGCTTCTAGCTCAGCGCGACGCTGTTCAAACTTCTCAACGTTAATTTTAGTTGCAGGAACTGCTTTTCCTTGAGGGAACAAGAAGTTACGTGCATAACCTGATTTTACAGTGACAGTGTCACCCAAGCCGCCTAGGTTAGCGATCTTGTCTAATAATATGATTTCCATCTTTGCTACCTACGATTACTTGTGAGAATCAGTATATGGAAGCAATGCCAAGAAGCGCGCGCGCTTGATAGCAGTTGACAACTGACGCTGATACTTCGCGCTAGTTCCAGTGATACGGCTAGGTACAATTTTACCACTTTCAGTGATGTAGTTTTTCAACATTGCGATGTCTTTGTAATCAATCTCAGCAACACCTTCAGCAGAAAAACGACAGAACTTACGACGTCTAAAAAAACGAGCCATTATGCGTCTCCTTCTTGTGCGTCTGCAGCTTCAGCTGGTGCTTCTTTAACAGGAGCAGCGGCTGGCTTGTCATATGATTTTTCTTCACGTTTTTCACGACGTTCTTCTTTAGCCATTGGAGACTGTTCAGTAACAGCACCTTTGGTACGCATAACTAGGTTACGCAAAACAACATCATTAAAACGGAAAGCAGTTTCTAGCTCTTCAACAGCTTCAGCAGTTGCTTCAGCGTTAACAAGAACATAGTGTGCTTTATGAAGTTTATCGATCGGGTATGCCAATTGACGACGGCCCCAATCTTCCAAGCGGTGGATAGTGCCGCCATCTTGGGTAAGAATTCCGGTATAACGCTCGATCATACCTGGAACTTGTTCACTCTGGTCAGGGTGAACCATGAATACGATTTCGTAATGACGCATCATATTGCTCCTCACGGTTGTAG
>NZ_JBPOFP010000063.1:0-28062 GCF_051252315.1 Paraglaciecola sp.
CTGGATGACGGCCACCAGAGGTACGACCTTCACCACCACCGTGCGGGTGATCTACTGGGTTCATGGCAACACCACGTACAGTTGGGCGGATACCGCGCCATCTGTTCGCACCGGCTTTACCAAGTGAACGTAGCATGTGTTCTGCGTTGCCGATTTCACCAATGGTGGCACGACAATCTGCCAATACTTTACGTACTTCACCAGAACGTAGACGAAGTGTTACATAACCTTCGGCACGCGCTAGGATTTGTGCGTAAGCACCCGCTGAACGAGCAATTTGTGCACCTTTACCAGGCTTCATTTCAATAGCGTGTACCGTAGTACCTACTGGAATGTTACGCATTGGTAAAGTGTTACCTGCTTTAATAGGCGCATCAGAACCAGACTGGATTGCGTCACCTGCTTTAGCACCTTTAGGCGCTAAAATATAACGACGCTCACCATCTGCATATAACACCAAGCAGATGTTAGCAGAACGGTTCGGATCATATTCTAAACGTTCAATTTTGGCAGGAATGCCGTCTTTGTTACGTTTAAAATCGATCACGCGATAATGATGCTTATGGCCACCACCAATGTGACGCACTGTAATGCGACCATTGTTGTTACGACCACCAGACTTGCTGTTCTTTTCTAGCAAAGGAGCATAAGGTGCGCCTTTGTGTAGGTCAGGGTTTACAACCTGAACTACGTGACGACGACCAGCTGAAGTCGGCTTAGCTTTCAATAATGGCATATCTAATCCCCTTCTTAGCCTTCGCTGCCAGCAAAGTCGATGTCTTGACCTTCTTTAAGCACAACGTAAGCTTTTTTCCAGTCTTTACGCTTACCGAAAGATGCACCATGACGCTTAGTTTTACCTTTCACGTTTAGTGTACGAACAGAATCAACTTCAACTTCAAACAATTTTTCAACTGCAGCTTTAATTTCTTCTTTGTTCGCATCTTTCACTACTTTCAATACAACAGTGTTGTTATTTTCAGCAGAAAGCGTTGCTTTTTCAGAAACATGTGGTGCTAATAACACCTTAAGTAGACGCTCTTCATTTATCATGCTAGCGACTCCTCTAATTGTTTAACTGCATCAGCAGTAATCAATACTTTTTCGAATGCAATAAGACTTACTGGGTCAATACCCTGAACATCACGAACGTCAACTTTGTATAAGTTACGCGCAGATAAGAACAAGTTCTCGTCTACTTCTGATGTCACAATAAGTACATCTTTAAGTTCAAGTGCCGCTAACTTAGACTGTAAAGCCTTAGTTTTTGGACCTTCAACTTCAAATTTTTCAACCACAACTAAACGTTCTTGACGTACCAATTCTGAAAGGATGCTTTGAATAGCACCACGGTACATCTTCTTGTTTACTTTTTGGCTGTGATCCTGTGGCTTAGCAGCAAATGTTACACCACCAGAACGCCAGATAGGACTACGGATTGTACCAGCACGGGCACGACCTGTTCCTTTTTGACGCCAAGGTTTGGCACCACCACCGCGAACTTCAGAGCGTGTTTTTTGTGCGCGAGAACCCTGACGAGCTCCTGCACCGAATGCTACTACTACTTGATGTACTAGTGCTTCGTTAAAATCACGTCCAAAGGTTGCTTCGGATACTTCAAGACCGCCTTTGGCGTCTTTCAATACTAATTCCATCACTTAACTCCTCAGACGTTACGCTTTGACAGCAGGCTTAATAATAACGTCGCCACCAGCTGCACCAGGAACAGTACCTTTAATTAATAAAAGGTTGTTCTCAGCATCAACTCGTACTACGTCTAAAGACTGCACTGTTGCACGCTTGTTACCCATTTGCCCGGCCATTTTCTTACCTTTGAAAACTTTACCAGGTGATTGGTTTTGACCAATCGAACCAGGTGCACGGTGCGACAATGAGTTACCATGTGTCATACGTTGGTGGCTAAAGTTATGACGCTTAATAGCACCTTGGAAACCTTTACCTTTAGAAGTTCCAACAACGTCAACTAATTTAGTGTCGTTAAAGATTTCAACAGTGATTTCACTGCCTACTTCAATACCTTCACCTTCGTTGTCGTCTAAGCGGAACTCCCATAAACCACGACCAGCTTCCACGCCAGCTTTAGCAAAATGACCTGCTGAAGCTTTATTTACGCGGTTAGCTTTTTTATCGCCAGCGGTTACTTGAAGCGCTTTATACCCGTCGGTTTCTTCAGTACGTAACTGAGTAACACGATTTGGGGTGGCTTCAATAACAGTCACAGGAATAGATACACCATCTTCAGTGAAGATACGTGTCATTCCTACTTTACGACCGATAATACCAATCGCCATGTTAAAACCCTCTTTTATTAGCCCAGGCTGATTTGAACATCAACACCAGCAGCCAAGTCCAATCTCATTAACGCGTCTACTGTTTTATCAGTAGGTTCAATGATATCTACCAAACGCTTGTGTGTACGAATCTCATACTGGTCACGCGCATCTTTATTAACATGCGGTGAAGTAAGTATCGTGTAGCGCTCTTTACGTGTAGGTAGTGGAATAGGTCCGCTAACCTGAGCACCTGTACGCTTCGCAGTTTCAACGATTTCAGCCGTAGACTGATCAATCAACTTGTGATCAAACGCTTTCAAACGAATGCGAATTCTTTGATTTGGCATCGATTTAGCTCCAATCGAAAGAACAAAAAAAATCATCCACACCATCAATAACTATTGATAGGAGGATGCATGTAAACTATTAACCCACAATTGGGGTCCTGTTTTTTTCTGTCGGTATTTGTTGGATTAACGTGCTCTGCAAGCAAAGTTATACTTTAATCCTAACCAACGAACATCATCTGCTAAGACGATGAGGGCGCGAATTATACAGAATACTAAACGCTAGGCAAGTACTTTTTCACTATTTACACAATGTTCATTGTTTCTAACTTTGAGTTTATTGGAAGTTAACAAAAGCGGGGCTCAACTTATACCAAGTTAACTTTCCACCTTGTCATATCCTAGCCGTTAATAGCCCTTAATTTTACTGATAAAAATTAGATATTTGCTGTAAGCAGCGTGTCGGGTATAGTAAGGTTTGATAAAAGAAATAAAATAGTACCTTAAATTAAGAATTCATGACAGATTCCGGCGCCAATCAAAGCAAGTTTGATCATATTAATCAACTGCTCACGACTTATCCCTCACTTATGGATGCGTACCATAAATTCGAGCCATTTATTTTAGAATGGCTCGGTGCTGAGCGGATGAGTATTTTTATGCGGCGCAGGCAACATCAAGATTTGGTAGCCCGTTTTAAAACGGGTAAAGAAACCAAAGAAATAAAAGTCCCCATCAGTCCCATGTCGATAGCAGGATACGTTGCGCTTAGTCAAACTGCTCTTATTATTAATGACCCTTATAATAAGGATGAACTTGCTAACATACACAAGCGTTTAAACTTTGCTGACAAGTTCGACAAAAGTTCTACCTTCAAAACTCGCAACATCATTTGTATGCCAATCCTGGACTCTGGTGTTCTTATGGGTGTCATGCAGATCATTAATAAAAAGGAAGGTGACTTTTCTTCAGAAGACTTAGATTTGGTTAATCAAATCTCAGACATTATTGGTAAAAAGTTCCGTTATGAATTAGGCGGCACGAGTGAACCATTTGATTATTTGGTGCATCGCAATCTAGTAAGTGACACACAATTAAAGAAATTAAAGGAATCAAGTAACGACAATAAGCAGCTCGTTCAACGCTTAGCATCTGAATACCGAGTACCAGATGAAGACTTAGGCATGGCTCTATCGGTACATTACCAAGTTCCTTTTTTAGCTTATCTGCCAGACAAGTATCACCTTTATCAAAGTGAAAGTAAGTTAAACCTTTCTTATCTTAAGCGTAATTTAGTCGCGGTTATTTCTGACGTAGCAGACAATCCAATCGTACTGATGGCAGAACCTAATAACGCTACTTTATTAATGGAAATAGAAAGTGCATTAGGTATAGATAGTTATGAAATTTCAGTCAGCCTGCCGAATACTATTTTACAGTATTTAGGTGAAGCCTCAGGTGGTGGTGGTACGCCTGGCGCTATGGATGAAATTCTTGACGAAATTGGCACTAGTTCAGAAGAGACTGATGAACAAAGTGACGAGATGTCTGACGATGCGCCTGCAGTTGTTAGGTTAGTGAGTCGAGTTTTACACGATGCAAAACGTCTAAATGCCTCAGATATTCACGTGGATCCAGAAAAAAATGCGCCTACACGTGTAAGAATGCGTATAGACGGTGTTTGTCGAGATATCACGCAAGTTCCGGCCTCACACCACAATGCGGTGATTGCGCGTATCAAAATTATGTCAAACCTGAACATTGCAGAAAAACGTGTACCTCAAGATGGCAAATTGTCTTTTAGAATGTCAGGGCAGTTAATCGAAGTGCGTGTCGCCACCTTGCCCACAGTGGCAGGTGAAGGGGTTGTCATGCGGATACTCGCGGCTGGCGGAGCAATGCCCATGAGTAAGTTAAACTTGTCGCCTAACAACCATAAAAGAATATTAGATCTAATCCAAAAGCCCCACGGAATTATGTTAGTAGTGGGGCCAACAGGGTCTGGTAAAACCACTACATTGCACGCTGTACTTGGTCACATAAATACACCAGAGAAAAAGATTTGGACCGCAGAAGATCCAGTGGAAATCACTCAACCGGGCTTACAACAAGTACAAGTTAGCCCCAAGATTGGCTTTACATTCGCCAATGCATTAAGAGCATTTTTACGAGCCGATCCTGACATTATCCTGATTGGTGAAATGCGAGATAAAGAAACCGCTCATGCCGGTATCGAAGCGTCATTAACGGGGCACTTAGTGTTTTCAACTTTGCACACCAACTCGGCACCAGAAACAATCACCCGTTTATTAGATTTGGGATTAGACCCCGTCAACTTCTCTGACGCCTGTGTCGGTATTCTGGCTCAACGTTTAATCAGAACCTTATGTGGGAATTGCAAAGAAAAGTATCCCGCTTCAGAATCAGATGTCGCATTTATAAAACGCCAATATGGTGAAGAATACATTGGCGAACTCGAATTATCTGAACCGCTTATGCTACAAAGAGGGAAAGGGTGTGAAGAATGTGGAGATACAGGTTATAGAGGTCGAACAGGTGTCCACGAATTACTCGCCATGACCAATGAATTACGTAGTTTGGTATACAAAGAAGCTTCCGTGCATGCCATGAAAGATCAAGCCATGAGTGACGGCATGCGCACCTTAACCCAAGATGGAATTCTCAAGGTATTAAAAGGTGATACAGATATTGCTCAAGTACAAATTATTAGTGGCGGTGGTCACTGATAATTAACCTGAACTCGGGATAAGAAGAGTCACCAAAATTCAGTTGAAACTAAACCAAATACCAATAGACAACGCAGCCTATGAGTAATAGTAAAATAAAGGCCTTAATAGGGTGAACAAACGTTAAATTTCGCTCTGCTTTAGTCTGGTTTTTAGGCTTACAACCTGAAAACATGGCCTTGACTAAATTTTGTTTTTTCACCAACACATAGAAAAATATCGCCACTAAATGCAGCCACACCGCCACCACAATAAAATTAAAACTGAGGGCATGCCACTGAGTTAATATATCCGACCACTGCTTAGAGATATTATCTGCTAAAGGCCCAGTAAAGCCTAAATCATTGTTACTAAATAAACCACTGACACTTTGAAAAATCAGCAATGCCAACATTAAGATAACCATCCAGCCACCAGCAGGATTGTGTCCAGTATGATGTTCTGAACTTGAGTGTAACGAAGCCACTAAATACTTAAACGCTTTATTCGGCGCGGTTAAAAAATGACTAAACCTAGCAGTAGTAGAACCGACAACACCCCAGCACAACCTAAATATCACCAATAAAAGTAAACTTAAGCCAAAATATTTGTGCGCTTCGATCCAGCCATTTTCTATTGTTAGCCATGCCCCTAAAATACATATCACTAAGGCCCAGTGAAATAATCGAGTCGGGCTATCCCATACTTTAATTTTATCCATTTTTCTGGTGCCCTTGTTTTACTTTAACGACCTTAGTGCCTAACTGCTGTAAATCATTCAGCAGACTTTCAATACCCGGTATATCTGACACAACCAACCTTTGTAGTTCAGTTAACTGGGTTAATCGCCCGAGGCTTTCAGCACTTAACCGAGTATTTGTGAGCACTAATTGTTGAACGTTTTTCATTTTCAACACACTGTCTATTGCTTTACCAGTAATCTGACTATTAGATAAATCTAGCTGTACCAGCTTGTCGGCAACCACTTCAAATGCCACTAAATCTTGATCAGTGAATTTAGTTAAAAAATTGGTTTCTAGGGATAAAAAAGCCGATGTTCGAGCCACATAAGCCAAAGTATAAGGGTAATGTTTTTGTAATTGATGAACATGTTGAGCCAAAGGAGACCTGGCATTTTTAATCTCTTGTTTGTCCACCTCGACAAATTCGATAACTTTGGGTTTAGAAGGTGCATCAGGAAATGCCTGCTCAGGCAATGTGCCTGACGCGCCTTTTGACAACCACATTTGAATCACTTTCATTTCATCGCTTGTTTGTCTATCTCGTCCATATGGTGGCATCGCTAAACGCGCTTCGTCAGGTAACGACATGCGTTGGATTAACAAGCTATTGTCTCCTCCAGATAACATATCTCCACTTTTTCCACCGAATACTGTATGCCTAAAACTGTCCATTCTTAAGTGGCCTTTGGCCTTATTCTCACCATGACAAGCCACACAATACTTATCAAAAATCACCGCCACTCGATCTTGGTAAAAAGAGTCTTCAACGGCCTTTAAAGGTTGGGCAATTCCTGCCAACTCTTTTATAAACTGTTTACTTTGAGCGTCTTGCCAAATCAAAGTACTAATGCAGATTAAGCTTAATAACCCCACCACACTAAAATACTGCCTAACCGAAATTGCATTATTTTTTAACACTTATATTTTCCCATCCAAGAACAAGCTAAGCCAAAATTTGCGACACGATATTCGCAGTATGCACACCAGTTAAACGTTGGTTTAAGCCCTGATAAGGGAAGGTGAAACTTTCATGGTTAAAACCAAGTAAATATAAAATGGTGGCATGCAAATCGTGCACGCTAACTGGGTCTCGCTCAATCTCATAACCCATTTCGTCCGTTTCTCCGTGGGTGTAACCACCTTTTACGCCGCCACCCGCTAACCACATGGTATAAGCATTAGGATGATGATCCCTTCCAGGTAAGATATTATCTTGCCCTCCTCTGTTTTCTTGCATGGGCGTACGACCAAACTCTCCTCCCCAAATCACTAAGGTATCGTCTAACATGCCTCGTTCTTTTAAATCCGACAATAATGCAGCGATAGGTTTGTCGATATGGCCACACTTTTTAGCCAAACCATGACTGACGTTTTCCATGTCATTCGTACCATGCCCATCCCAATCCCAATCAAAGAGTTGAATAAACCTAACTCCAGACTCCGCTAGACGTCTGGCCACAAGTGCATTATTAGCAAAGCTTTTTTTACCCACTTCTGCCCCGTAATTGTCCAACGTAGATTGTTTTTCTTGGGTGATATCAAAGGCATCAGATGCTTCCACTTGCATCCGATAGGCCATTTCATACTGGGCAATGCGGGTTAAGGTTTCGGGATTGCCCATGTCCTGATAGTTTTGTTGGTTCAGTTTTGCCAGTGCGTCTAACACATGACGGCGCAATGGACGACTAACCCCTTCAGGATTACTTAGATATAAAACGGGGTCCCCCTGAGAACGACACTTTACGCCCTGATAGGCACTGGGCAAATACCCCGAACCCCAGAGAGGCTTTCCTCCATCTGGTGAACGAGAGCCTGAAATCAAAGATACAAAACCAGGTAGGTTTTGATTCATAGTCCCCAAACCATAAGTGGTCCAAGCTCCTAGTGATGGCTGACCTGGTCTGGCATCACCAGTTAAGGCCAATATTTGCGCCGGAGCATGATTAAACTGATCAGTATGCATAGATTTAATGAAACACAGATCATCCACATGTTTAGCCAGATGAGGTAAACGATCAGACACCCAAGCACCGCTTTCTCCATGCTGCTTAAAAGGAAACTGTGGGCCTAATAATTTTGGCACCCCCGAAATAAACGCAAAACGTTTTCCTTTTAAAAATGACTCAGGGCACAACTGACCATCGTATTTTTGCAATTCAGGTTTATAGTCAAACATCTCTAATTGACTAGGTGCTCCAGCCATGTGCATGTATATCACTCGTTTAGCTTTGGCCGGAAACGGTGGTGGCAACGGCGCAAGTGGTCTACCTAACGGCCGCGAATAATCAAAAGGATTATCTCCACTGGCGAGTGCTTGATTTCCAAGCATAGAAGATAAAAACGTCCCACCTAACATGGCACCGCTGCCCCTGATAAACTCACGACGACTTTTTGCCCTTAAGGTTTCTATTTGTAGGGCCTCTATCTCGGCTTGGCTTGCATATTGATTATTAAAAAAAGACTTCATCGTTACCTCACCAATTACCTAGTTAACGCACTATCAAGGTTAAATAAAATAGACGCAACCGCCGTCCACGCACCTTTATGTTCTTGATCACCGACATCTTGATAGGCTGCAGTTAAAGCCTGCTGAATCACTTCAAGTTCTGACTGTTTTGGTTCGCGAGTTAATACCCTTCGAAATCCCACCTGAATAGCTTTTGCTTTCTCGCCATGCCGTTGCAAGTCCTGCAACATGATATCAGCCAAAGCTTGTGCTGCTTCGTGGTACACAGGATCATTCAAAGTGACCAAAGCCTGCAACGGTGTATTGGTGGGTATACGCCTAGCGTGACTTAATTCACGAGATTCCATGTCAAAAGTTTCAAAACTGGGATAGGCGTATTGACGTTTAATAAATGTGTACACAGCTCGGCGATACTTGTCTGCACCCTCTGCATTTTTCCAATCTTTTATTTTGATCCCTTTACGCCCCCAAATATTATCAGGTTGCGGTGGCATAACAGGCACCCCGCCAATTTTAGTGCTCAACAAATCACTGGCGAGTAAGGCTTGATCTCGGACCATTTCAGCGCTTAAACGTTGCATAGGACCACGAGCTAACCAAACATTATTGGGATCTTGCTGTTGCACAGATTTTGAAATTTGGCTTTGCTGCTGGTAGGTATGGCTGGTTACCATCAAACGAATCAGAGCCTTCACATCCCATTTCAAATCATTCTGGAAGGTCAATGCCAGCCAGTCCAATAACTCAGGATGAGAGGGTTTTTGGCCTATGCTGCCAAAGTCTTCCAAGGTTTCTACTATGCCTCGACCAAACAGCGTATGCCAAAATCGATTCACGGCTACTCGTGCGGTCAAAGGTTGCTCAGGTTTAAAAAACCACTTCGCCATGGCCAGTCTGGTTTTTGGGGTGTTTACACCAAATTCAGGAAATAATTTTGGAGTATCCGGCGTCAATAACGGTCCTTCTTTAGCTAAAAAGTTACCTCGGCCAAATAATGCGGTGCCTCTTTGATCCCAGCTGTCTTGCTGATACATCACAGGCACATCAATTTTGGTGATTTCGTTTAGTTCAGACTTAAGCTGTGCAAAAGCCTGAATATTTTCTAAGCGGCTTGAATCATTAATCAGTGTGCGCCAAGCAGCACTGTCAGAGGCCGATATTTTCAAATGGCGAACTTTGGCATCTAAACGGTGCACGTCTACTCGTAATGACTCGCCGGGTTTTAACACAAGAGGTTCAGCCAACACGGCCACTGACCATCTGGGGTTAAATAAATGTGCCGCCGACAATGCTATTGCCGATCCCATCTTATCGTCTTTTACTAAAGGTTCGGTCGCTGCCCTGCCCTGCTTTATTCTATTGCGATGTAGGTTTGCCAATTTACCAATTTGCCCGTCTAACACTTCGGTATTGCCGACCACCATACCGGCAAATTGTACTTTGTGTTCACTTCCACCAGCATCAACGTGCCACACCTCTACTTTATCCACCTTATAGCCTGCTTCTGGCGTATGGGAAGTAGAACTAGGGTTAAGCCCAGCGACTAAAAATTGTATGGCTGAAACACTCTGCTGTTGATTTTCATCATCCAAAGCCAGCTTTAACTTGTAAATTGCCTGTGCAGCTAAACCCTCACTAGTCTCATAAACTTCACCGTCTTTTAAACCTAAACTAATGTTTGCTTGGCCGGTTAAACGGGCAATGTCTTGATTATAACTGTCGACCTTTTGTTGCCATTGTTTAATCTTCCACTTTTGTTTTTCGTCACCTTTATCTATTTTTTGTTGAAAATTATCTCGACGTTGCGTCACCACTGTTAACTCATCAATTTCACCAGATATTAGTTTTAGCTTATTCCAGTTAAGTGTTTGATTGGTTTCCTGTGCTTGCTTTGCAAGTTGGTGTTGAATCTCAATAAGTTGCTCTTGAAGTTCAAAAGCCTGACTACGCTTTTGAGGATCCTTGGCGTACTTCAGATGAGGGGCGTCATCAAATTTATCCGCATCTCTAGTGGTATTTAAGAAGCTGTAAAATTTGTAAAATTCATCATGTTGAATAGGATCATAAGGGTGAGAATGGCACTGCACACAGTTCATAGTCACACCGTTTAACACTGACCATGTGGTAGAAACGCGATCCACAATAGACACCACGCGAAACTCTTCGTCATCAGTCCCCCCTTCATCGTTAGAAGTGGTCTGGCGATGAAAAGCGGTTGCAATCATATTATCCACGGTACGCTCAGGTAAAAGATCTCCGGCAAGTTGTTCTATCACGAAGTCTTTATATGACTTGTTCTGGTTAAAGGCATTGATCACCCAATCTCGATAAGGCCAAGTCTCTCGATACTTATCCCAAGTATAACCTTTAGTATCGGCATAACGGGCCAAGTCGAGCCAAACGCTGGCCCAACGTTCACCAAAATGTTGGGAAGCCAATAATCGATCAATTTGTTTTTGATAGGCTTGTTCACTTTCATCTGCTAAAAAATGATTTAATTCATCTAAAGTTGGAGGTAGACCAATCAAATCAAGAGAAGCTCTGCGTAATAAACCTGCTTTATTTGTTATATCTGCTGGCTGTAGGTTTTTCTCGGCTAGCTTTTTCTCGGCTAGCTTTTTCTCGACTAATTTGGCCTGAACAAATAAATCAATGGGGTTATTGATCTTTTCCATTGTCTTTACTGTCGGCAACGCTGGCTTTTTCGGAGCCTGATAAGCCCAATGTTCTTGCCAATGCGCCCCCTCTTTAATCCATTGTCTCAACAAAGCAATTTGTTCAGGTTTTAATGGTGGGGCTTTGTAGGGCATTCGAATAGCCGGATCCTTTGACTCTATCCGTTCAATTAATCCAGATGCGTCAGGATTGCCAGGCACCACTGTCAAACGTCCAGAATGCCCTCTACCTAAAGCTTCTTCTCGAAAGATAAATGACACACCTGATTGTTTGCCAACGCCACCATGACACCCGGTGCAGTTTTCATTCAAGATAGGGCGAATATCACGATTGAATGAAATTTTGGGCTCTGTAGGTTGTGTCATAGAGAAATCACTGCAACCTGTGCAAAAGAGCATTATCCCTATAAACAATAAACTTCGCGGATGTATTAACTGCCTCATAAACTGACTCTGCACCACCTAGTGATCTAATACGGCATCAAAGCGTAACACTCGGCCCCATTTGTTATATTCAGTGATATACAAATTACCACTAGCATCAAAACTAATACCATGAGGAGAGGTAAACACACCATTACGCCATTTTTCTGGTGGGGTTTTGTTTTTGTCGGTTTCAGTTTTATCCTCATTGGTACCTATATGTTTAAGTACCTTGCCGGCTTTATCTAATATAGTCACGCGACCGGATATTTCGGCAATAGCCACATAATCGTGATAAAAATCTGCCGCACTTGGACGTTTTAAGTCTTTTGCATAGGTGCCAATTAACTCACCATTAAGCTTTAAATGTACAAGACGATGATTAGCACGGTCGTTACACAGGAGTCGATTGGGTTGGTAACGCGGGTCGATATAAATTTTATGACAATTTCTAAAATTCCACGGAGAGTTTTGTCCACCAAAGGTCTCTAGATAATCGCCCTTCGCTGAGAATTTATGAATGTAATCTAAACCATAACCATCCACTACATATAAATTACCCTGAGTGTCGATATCAACCGAGGTTAATCTAATTGGAGCTGGGATCCAGCCTTTGTTGTTCTTAACTTGAGGCTTGTGATACTGGTTCGGGATGACCTTTAACGCGTCTATATCTAAAACTCGTTTGCCATCTAAAGTGAGTTTAAAAATGCGCTTACCGTTCATTTCAGCACCATAAATAAACTCTTGACCAGAATCATCGCTTTTTATTACAAAACCATGAATATCATCTGGCGCATTGGATACATTTCTCTGGTAATCACCTTTGGCGTTGTAAACTTGAATGCCGCCTTTTTCGCCCATCACACTCACGTATATTTCACCGCTAGCATCAACTGCAATGCCACCATGAGAGTTGCCAATAAACTCTAAGCCTTTTGGGGGTGTTAACCAGTTTTGTTGATACTGATAATCATGCTCTGAATGAGCATAGGTTTGAACATTAAATAGAAAACACAATGTTAGTAAAACTAAGCTAAAAATAAACTTATAAGAAAAATCACCCTTCATACATCTATCTGCCTTTTCAAATATGGCTTAATTATTTTAATAGATGTTTTATATATAGAAAGGTAAATTCATACCTTCAAAATAGTCTACCAGCTCACCTATAAAATAGTGAACACCAATATAATCAATAGGTTAGCGTAAAACTATAAGTTACTAATCGTTAACTTGTTGGAACTGAACAGGGGATTTACCGGTTATTTTTTTAAACACTGTGCTGAAATAATTAGAATTATTAAAGCCAACAGCAAAAGCGGTATCGGTAACAGACTCAGTAATTAACAATTGTTTGGCTAGCTCTATTCGATATTCAGTCAGGTACTGATTAACAGTTTTCCCAGTAAGCTTTTTAAACTCTCGCATCAGATAAGAACGACTCACATTCACCTGTTCGGCTAGCTGATTAATGTCGATATCTTGTTGATAATGAGTGGCAATATGTTGTTTAACTCTCTCTATCCGTTGTTTGGGAATATCGGATAACATACTCGAAAGTTCGACCACTTCATCCCGGGCTACTTGACGCAATTGTTCAACATCTTTAATCGCTTCTATAGCTTTGTCTTGGGCTGAATATCGTTGCAGAATGTTTTCTGTGTCTCCACCTGCTTCGATAGTGTTATCGGTTAAGCGAGTTAACACTTCGCGCAAGCGTAATTTGTATACTGTGAGGTTATTTGAAGATAAATATTCAATTTCTGATAGCAGTGAATCCACATCAGCATTATTAAGTTTATCCCCAGAACGCGCTCTAGAATAGAGTTCGTCTTTAACTAAATTCACCTTACTTTGCATATCGTGAACATCTTTAAAAACAACCCAAGCCCAGCATAATGCTGGAATAAATGAACCAACATAGTATATCCAATGCACTTCCCCCCACTTACTGCCAATGGCGAACAACAACCCAAACAATAGCCCACCCAAAATAACGGTGAAATCTTTTATATTTTTGCCATCAATAAAGGCTTTGATCAAAAAATAGCAGGAAGGTAATACCAGCAAGACTATGATAGCCGTCAACTGGACTGTTTGATGTTTCAAACCATCGGCTAACACTAGGATATATTCTGCACCACTTGCAGATAGTAATAACTGCCTTTGGCAGTCTGCTAACAGCACATATAAGCAAGCAAATAGGATCCCCAAAACAAAGGGCATACCATAAACGAAAGGAGTTTTTTTGGTACCAGTATAAATAGCGCTGGCTACAACTAAACAAGGAATGCCTAAGGCAAACAATAAGCTGACCCGCGCATAAAGCACTAAGTTAGCCCAATATGCATCAAAAAAGAATTCAGTAGAACGCCCTAACAAGAAGAAAATTACCGTGCTAATAAAACAAAAGTACCATTTGTAATAATCAGAAATATGCTTACGTACTAAATAAAAGTAGACCAATACCACCAGCAATAACTGAGCCGAAATAAGCGGCATAAATATAAACTTCAATACCGACTCAGATTCAATTAACACAAACTCTGCCCTTTTAATTTACGCAATTTATTTACTTGCCAATAGTGTACCTTATACTATTCAACCACTGATACTTAATAGATATACAAAAATGCAACAAAGACTGGTCTGGGATCTTCCCCTTCGTTTGTTTCACTGGATATTAGCAGTTTGCTTAGTAGTGCAGTGGTTTACCGCTGAAGTTATTGAAGATGCAATGGATTTTCATTTTTATCTTGGATACTTCATCTTAGGCCTAATTATCTTTCGTTTAATATGGGGATTTATAGGCCCTAAATACGCAAGATTTAATAGTTTCCTTGCAGGCCCTAAAGCCATGTTAAGTTATTTGAAATCCATAAAAAGCGACAAATACACCCCACCAGTGGGACATAATCCAGTTGGCGGTTTAATGCTGCCACTGGTACTCATTTTAGTGGCTATCCAGGGCGTAACAGGCTTATTTTCTACCAACGAAATTGTACACTCGGGTCCTTATTATCACACTATTAGTGACGCACTGCAGGGCACGTTTCAATGGTTACATCACCAAACATTTAGTTTTCTTTGGATTTTCATAGCGGTACATATAGCCGTGGTACTTTGGTATCGATTTTCCCTTAAACATAACTTGATTCGGCCAATGTTACACGGTAAAAAACCAGTCTCTGCAGAACACTCCATTGGTCACTCGCAACTATTAAAAGCAGTAATTCTCATGATAATAGTGGCTATATTTATGTATTGGTTAGTGGAGGTTGCCCCTCCCATTCCAGAAGACGATTTCTATTATTAACCGCTTCAATTCAAAAAACGGACACAAAAAAGGCTGCATTCATGCAGCCTTCGTTTATCTATCTGTTGATTAATCAGCTTTGTAACTATCGTGACAACCTTTACAGGTTTTAAACACACCACCTATAGCACTTTTGTATTTTCCTTCATCACCACTTTTTGCAGCTGCTTGTAACGCAACTGCGGCCTTAGTGAGATCAGCGGCTTTACTATTAAAGTCTGCCTGCTCTTTCCAAATTTTATTTAATGCACCTGTATCTACATCAAATCCAGAGGTATCAGTGGCAAAATAGTCTTCAATCATAAGTGATAGTTGCTCTAAACGTTCACCATTTTTTTGTAATATTTCAGGGTTTAAAGGTACTCTTCCTTTATTCATTGCTCCCAAAACACCTACATTACTTTTTACCAGTTTAAAAATAGACTGTCTTAATTCAACCGACTGTTTAGCTTGTTTTTCTGATTTAGCTGGCGCAGCATTTACGGCCATAGAAAATAACAAGGCTATACTTACAACTAACATTTTTTTCATTATTTATCCTTAGTTTAGCTTCAATAGATTTAAATTACCCTTAGCAAAGAACATATTAGAATTGCTAACCACAAATTACAATTAGGCTTACACAATCTATACAAATATATAGAATTTGAAATCGACTATAAGTAATTTTATTGTGTACACTAAAATAAGCACATCAACAAAATAGAGAATGGATATGGCAGATAACAATATCGAAGCTTCATTTGCGACGCTGAAACAAACGATACCTTTATTACTCAAACATAAAGTCTCTGCTGTACCGACAAACTACGCGCTTTGGTATACCTATGTGTCAAATGAATCGCCGGAATTAACCAGCGCAGTAGACAACTTAATCGAAAACAAAGTGCAAGTTTCCGAAATAAAATCTAAAGAGTTATACCGCAGTTATCTGGCAGAAAAAGAAGAAGTTTCAGCCTGGGAATTACGACAGTCTGTAGAAGCCATGTTAATCCAGCTATCTCAGTCTTTACAGGATACACGTTCCGACACCAGCACATTTAAACAGACGATGGACAATTGTGTAGATGACCTAGCTAAAGTAGAAAAAGAAGGGTTATCTATAGAAGAAGTCATGGCTTTAGTACGAAACCTAGTCAAAGATACCCAAAACATTCGGCGCAGCGCTATTAGCTTTAACTCTGCATTGAGTGACGCACATAAAGAAATAGAGGCGTTGCGAGGCCAACTAGAAAAAAGTCAACAAGATGCGCTCTACGACGCATTAACAGGGTTATGTAATAGACGATATTTTGATGAAGAATTAGCCACACAATCTCTGCAACCTGGTTTATGTTTGATCATTGTTGATTTAGATTATTTCAAAAAAATTAACGATGAATATGGCCATGTCATGGGGGATTTGGTGCTTAAGGCTACGGCCAAAAAACTTCAGTCTACATGCAGAGATGGCGCTCAGGCATTTCGATTTGGTGGCGAAGAGTTTGCAATCATAGTGCCTAACTCTAAATTTGCTACAGCCAGAAGCATCGCTGAAACCATGCGTAAAGCGATTGAAAAAATAGGCGTAAAAGATAAACGTAGCGGTGAGATCCTTGGCGACATTTCTGCATCCATGGGGGTGGCAGAATTACACAAAGGAATGAATCCTTTGGCTTTAATTGAAGAAGCAGATAAACAATTATATAAAGCCAAAAACTTAGGCCGCAATCGAGTCATGCCAATGGCATAAAAATAATCGAACTTTATTGGGTGCTTCAAAGCCCTTTAATTACGCTATTTTTGGCAAATTTAATAAATTATTGATTTTTAATGTAAAAGAAAGTCGGCATCGAGTCGATTTTTCTTGTATAATCCCGCGCAATTTTTACTCACACTGAAGTTGAACCGAATGACTGATTTATCTAAATACAGAAATATTGGTATTTTTGCCCACGTAGACGCGGGTAAAACTACTACCACAGAAAGAATCCTAAAATTAACTGGCCAGATCCATAAAACTGGTGAAGTACATGACGGCGAATCTACTACCGATTTCATGGAACAAGAAGCTGAGCGCGGAATTACTATTCAATCTGCTGCCGTAACTTGTTTTTGGGACGACCACAGATTTAACGTAATCGACACTCCTGGGCACGTTGACTTCACAGTTGAAGTATATCGTTCTCTTAAAGTGTTAGACGGCGGTGTTGGTGTATTCTGCGGATCTGGTGGTGTTGAACCTCAATCAGAAACTAACTGGCGTTATGCGAATGACTCAGAAGTTGCACGTATTATCTTCGTAAACAAATTAGACCGTATGGGTGCTGATTTTTACCGTGTTGTTCAACAAACTAAAGACGTACTAGCGGCTAACCCATTAGTAATGGTGTTACCAATCGGTATAGAAGACGAGTTTGTAGGTGTTGTTGACCTTCTTACACGCAAAGCATGGGTGTGGGATGATACTGGTCTTCCAGAAAACTACAAAATCGAAGATGTTCCTGCGGACATGGTTGATAAAGTTGAAGAGTACCGTGAACAGTTAATCGAAACTGCTGTTGAGCAAGACGATGACCTAATGATGGCTTACATGGAAGGTGAAGAGCCTTCAATTGAAGACATCAAACGTTGTATCCGTAAAGGTACACGTACTATGGACTTCTTCCCAACTTACTGTGGTTCTGCATTCAAAAACAAAGGTGTTCAACTTATTCTTGACGCTGTTGTTGATTACTTACCTTCACCTACAGAAGTTGACCCTCAACCTCTTACAGATGAAGAAGGTGAACCTACTGGTAAACATGCACTTGTTTCTGCAGACGAAACATTCAAAGCATTAGCCTTTAAAATTACTGATGACAGATTCGGTGCATTAACCTTCGTTCGTATCTACTCTGGTACATTGAAGAAAGGCGACACGATTTTAAATGCTGCTACAGGTAAAACTGAGCGTATTGGTCGTATGTGTGAAATGCAAGCTGATGACCGTAATGAATTAAGCAGCGCGCAAGCGGGCGACATCATCGCGATCGTAGGTATGAAGAGTAATGTTCAAACAGGTCACACTTTATGTGATCCTAAAGATCCAATCATCCTAGAAGCTATGGTATTCCCAGAGCCAGTAATCTCTATCTCTGTTAAGCCTAAAGATAAAGGCTCAACTGAAAAAATGGGTATTGCTATCGGTAAGATGGTTGCTGAAGATCCAACTTTCCGCGTTGAGACAGATGAAGATTCTGGTGAAACTATTCTTTCTGGAATGGGTGAACTTCACCTAGATATCAAAGTAGATATCTTGAAGCGTACTTACGGCGTTGAATTAGAAGTAGGTCAACCTCAAGTTGCTTACCGTGAAACTATCACGCAAGAAGTTGAAGATTCTTATACTCATAAGAAACAATCTGGTGGTTCTGGTCAGTTTGGTAAAATCGACTACCGTATCAAACCAGGCGAAGCAAATACTGGCTTCACGTTCAAATCAACAGTTGTTGGTGGTAACGTACCTAAAGAATTCTTCCCTGCTATCGAGAAAGGCTTTAAAGGCATGATGGATACAGGTGTTCTAGCTGGCTTCCCAGTATTAGACGTTGAAGTTGAATTATTCGACGGTGGATTCCACGCAGTTGATTCATCTGCTGTTGCATTTGAAATCGCCGCTAAAGGTGCTTTCCGTCAATCAATTCCTAAGGCTGGTCCTCAGTTAATTGAACCTATCATGAAAGTTGACGTATTTACGCCAGACGATCACGTAGGTGACGTTATTGGTGACTTGAACCGTCGTCGCGGCATGATCAAAGATCAAGAAGCGGGCGCAACAGGTGTTCGTGTTAAAGCTGACGTTCCACTTTCAGAAATGTTTGGTTATATCGGAAGCCTACGTACTATGACTTCAGGTCGTGGTCAATTCTCAATGGAATTCTCACATTACAGCCCATGTCCAAA
The DNA here is from genome assembly GCF_051252315.1 of Paraglaciecola sp. Lineage (GTDB taxonomy): Bacteria > Pseudomonadota > Gammaproteobacteria > Enterobacterales > Alteromonadaceae > Paraglaciecola. Next base: position 18,859 of record NZ_JBPOFP010000063.1, read on the forward strand.
TGCTGTATCTGAGAAAGTTATTGCAGAAGTTAAAGAGCGTAACGCTGCTAAAAAATAAAACCTTTTAGTTAAAAGAAGATTTTATTAAAAAGCCCTGTTAATGAAAATTAACAGGGCTTTTTTGTTTATATCTCACAATTAACACTTGAATATTGACACTTGTAACCACATTGTATCTCTAATGTTATTTAATCTTATCTTTACCAAGCTTAACCTTTAGCCAATTTAGATATACCGATAAACCTTCCTCGGAAATTTTAGGAAAACCAATGAAATTAAAATCAATTGCCCTTTTAACGGCATCTTCTTTATTTCTTGCTGCTTGCGGCGGTGAAAAAGCAACAACTGACGCTAACACAGACAAAGCAACTGAGGCGACAGCCGAAACGACTGAAACGGCTACAGAAACTAAGGCCGATCCAGCATTAGCATCTTTAGAACAAAAGCTAAGTTATATCGTAGGAACTAACCTTGCCGGTCAATTTAAACGTGACGACATTAGTTTAGATATTAACGCATTCAAAATGGCGATTGACGATGTAAAAGCGGGAACAGATTCTCGTTTAACTCAAGAAGAAATTCAAACTGCCATCCAAACTATGCAACAAGCAGCACAAGCTAAACAACAAGCAGCTCAAGCTGAAACAAGCGCTAAAAACATTGCTGAAGGTAAAGCCTACCTAGAAGCCAATGCTAAAAAAGAAGGCGTTGTAGTCACTGAAAGTGGCTTACAGTATAAAGAATTAGTTGCAGGTGAAGGTAAAGAATCTGCTACGGCCGAGTCAACCGTAGTGGTTCATTATACAGGTTCATTAATTGACGGAACTGTGTTTGACAGCTCTGTTAAACGTGGCCAACCATTTGAAACACTTCCAACCAATGTGATTCCTGGCTGGACTGAGGCACTACAGTTGATGCAAGTTGGCGACAAATTTGAGCTAACGATCCCTTCTGATATTGCTTACGGTAAAAGAGGCAGCGGCCCTACAATTGGTCCAGATGCTGTTCTAGTATTTGAAGTAGAATTACTCGAAATTAAATAATTTCAAATGACTATTTTAAAAAGCCCCGTTTCTGAATAGAAATGGGGCTTTTTTATCCAAAGTTGGATCACGTAATAAAAATTAAGGTGCGGCTAAAACTAGGCTGCCAAAATCAACGGTAAACTCTACACACCAAACACTAATACTATCAAAGTCATCCATAGACAAAGTGTTAGGTAAACGCAGCACAATTGTTTCATCTTTATAAGCTCTACCGTCTATTCTGTCACTAAGGGCCAACGCTTTATCTCCGCTAAAATTTAAATTATTTCCTGAATAAAACCGAACGTTAGGCGCCTGCCCGTCAAAGTTGAACATAGTTATTTCAATGGTACACCCATCAATCACCTTGGCCATTCCAGAAACATCATGTGCAAAATTAGAAAACGTCCCTGTGTACCCAATTTTGTTGGTTTCAACATCACAAGAACGTGTATTTTGCATATTGCCAAGAGTAAGGTTTAAATGCTCAGTTGCACTTTGAGCGTTGATTAAACTGGTATAAACAGCCCCTGAATTAGCCACTATATCCATCACTTGTGAGTCAAAGTCTGCAGAAGCAAAGTCAACACTGACACCGGTTGCTTGATTATGGGCGTCATCAGTAATAGTGATACCATTTCCTGCTACACCATCAGAATCCAATGTTTGTAATAAACGCGCCATATTGATAACGCGTAAATCCGCTACGTCCGTTACGCCAAATACATCTAGCGGGCTCAAAGTGGCCTTAGCATTGGTTTCTGGAAAAGAAACATCACCAATAGAAAACCTAACCTTTTCACCTTGAATATAAGAAAATGTGCCTTCTTCGTCGGTAGTTCCTGATTGTGTCTGTGTAGAATAATTTAATCCCTGCACGGCAGAGTCAATAAAAATACCTGTTAATACTTCAGGTTCAGGTGTTGGCTCGGGAGAAGGTTCTGGTGTAGTTTGAGGGTTCTGCGTAATTGGGGGAGTAGTAGAACCACCACCGCCACAAGCGCTAATAAACGAAACGGTAATTAGCGCAAAAGAAATGTTTCTTATATTCATAATAAAATACCCATACTGATTTACATCAAGTATGGGTATTATCAGAGGTTAAATCCTCACGAAAGTATCACAATTGCAAAATTTTTATTTCACAAAGCGTCTAAACAAACCTGCGCCAGCTAAAAGCAATAACCAAGCAAAAGAGCCACCGCCAGAACCTGAATCAGAGCTTCCCCCTCCATTGCTACCACCAGAAGTCGGATTAATCAGGGTATTAGCGGCCGGAGTTAAATCAGGGTTAGTCACAACGGCTGGATCAGTCACAACAATGTCAGAAATAATAACTAAATTATTATCGGTAATATCAGCACTCGCATCGGCATCCGCTTGAGTGTAATTGCGAATAGGTACATTAGTAAAAGCTCCGCCAAAACTGATTTGAGTTTGTGCTGCAATATCATCTACGATTTGCATTCCATCACCAATCACTTGACCAAAAACAGTGAAACCACCATTTTGTACATCTAAATTACTACTGTTATTGGCTAAATTGAAAAACCACTGCGAAGTAGCACTATTTGCATCACTGCCGAGTTTAGCCATAGCAATCGTACCGCGTAAATTAGATAATTTTGGTTCATTTTGCACTGCTGTACCCGTAGGCACATTATCTAGAGAAAAACCATTGGTCGCCTTAATCGCGCCTGTATAAGTAAATCCGCCACTTTGCACCACAAACCCATCTACAGAGCGGTGCACAACATTGTTTACATATGCACCTGAATTCACGTATTGAAGAAAGTTTTCAACGGTTTTAGGAGTAGCTTCGTCAAATAAATTAATTTGAATATTACCCAAGGATGTTTGCACTTCAACAACCGTTGCTTGAGAGAAAAATGAAGAAGCAATCAATAAGACTGCACTGGTAATTTTAGTAGTATTTTTTATTTTAAACATAAGCTCATATTTTTAGTTAGTGATTTTATTTTTAGCCGCAATAACGGCTAGTAAATTCGTGAGGAAGATTTTAAATCAACCTTCCTCAAAGTTTTGCATCAATTTGTAACTGGACTTTTTAAATCAGAAAGGTACCGGATATTCAGAAAAAATCTGTTGAATATCTGTCAACACTTCAGTTGTTAATGGCTTATCAAAGGCAGCTATATTTTCTTTAAGTTGATCTAAAGTTGTAGCACCAATAATCGTAGAAGTGACACCGTCTACTTGATCACACCAAGCTAACGCTAAATGTGCCGGAGACATATTATGATCCGCCGCAAGTTCCACGTAACGTGCCGTGGCTGCATGAGCATTAGGCGTGTCTCTAAATAGGCCATTTCTTTGAATTAATGTCCAACGACTTCCTTCAGGCCTTTTCCCTCCTGCATATTTACCGCTTAGTAAGCCTGTAGCTAAAGGAGACCAAGGTAAATACGCTATATCTTCATGTACACAGTTTTCTATTAAATAAGGCCAATCTTTAGCATGCAACAAACTAAATTCGTTTTGAATAGACACCATTTTAGGCAAATCGTTCTGCTGGCTTAATTTTAAATATGTATTTATGCCCCAGGGTGTATCATCCGACAAACCACAATAACGAATTTTTCCTGCTTTAACACAAAGCTCTAAAGCCTGAAGTATCTCCAGCATTTCATTTTCTTCAGCTTCTGCATTAACCTTGCTAAACGAGACTTGACCGGGCCAATGTTTAGCAAAATGTGGCGATGTGCGATTTGGCCAATGCAGCTGGTACAAATCTATATAATCAGTTTGTAACCGCTTTAACGAACCATCAACGGCTTCAATAATCGATTGACCTGAAATAGCACTACCACCACGAATATAAGGTAGCCCTCCACCAGCAATTTTTGTGGCGAGTACAATATCTTTGCGTTGATTTTGATGTTCAGCAATCCAATTACCAATAATCGTTTCTGTTGCTCCATATGTGTCTGGAGAAGGAGGCACTGCGTACATTTCAGCAGTATCAATAAAATTTACACCTTGCGCCAAAGCGTAATCAATTTGTTGATTGGCATCTTCTTGGTTATTTTGTAATCCCCAAGTCATACTCCCAAGACAAACACGCGAAACTTTTTCGCCACTACTGCCTAAAACACTATATTCCATACTTAAACCTCCTAAGAATTATGTTTCAATGTAAGTTGTTCGATACAAATAGAACCGATTACTTTTCGTATACTTACAGATAATTTCAATCCAACAGTCTTGTATATCACAGCAGATCCCAATTCCAGTCAAATAAAGGTAACCCTATATTCTTGATAAGATTGAGGTAATCATTCTTGTGCATAGCTGTAGCCACCGTTTTGAACTGAGCTCTTGCCTTAATTGCTTTTGTGGTTAATAAATCAAACCTAAGTTCAGCTTGTACAGAAAAATCAGTATCACGAATTTTATCTAACTTGCGACTAGCATCATAATAATCAATCACATAACCAACCAACTTATTTTGAACAATGAGTAACTTCTTACTTAATAAGAACCGACAAACTTGATGCTGTGCAATCAATTCGGAAAAATCATAATCACTAAATATGCCAACTTCATCAGCCAAAGTCACTGCGTGTTTGTGATACTGTGATAACAAGCTCAAATAAGGTTTAGTCACTTGGTTAGATTTAAAATACGCCAATTCATCAACTAAATCTTGAGCAAGCATATCTAAAGCAATAAGTTGTCGATGGATGGCAGACATTTACAAATTATATTGATATAAAAAAATGAATGATACAGTGCTTATACACAGATACAAAACTCAGCTAGAAGAACGATTAACCCAATGTTAAAGTAATAAGCATTCATGGAAGCACCTTTCAACGTGTTCTTACGACAATAATTTTAATAAGCTAGGCCTAGATGTTTAACTTCACTTTATTTGGCTTCATTTTTTTTGCGTTACTCCTTTGCCTGCCAAAATCCGTTCAAGCTCAAGAAAGCAAACCTAAAACCATTAAACAAATCATTGAATTAACTAATCAATATTGTGGGGCTTGCCATGCTCCACCTGCCCCGCAATTATTACCTAAAAGAAGCTGGCCTCATATTATTCAAACTATGGCTGAAATGGCCGAAGAAAATTTCGGTAAACCCTTTATTTCTGAAGAGCACACCCGAGATATAACCGCCTATTATTACGGCACTAGCCCTGCAGAATTACCTAAATTACCTTACCATTCATCAAAACTAAAAAACCGACAGTTTAAATCAACAAGTTTGAAGTCTCACTCGTTACTGCCAATGATCACACATATCAAAGCGGCGAATTTACACAATACCAATCACTCTGAATTTATTATTAGTGATATTGAAGCAAACAAGATCTCCATATTAAATTTGCAAAAAGATAGTTATGTTGAAAATGTAATCGCCGACATCAAAACCCCCACACACACCTCTGTGATTGATTACGATCAAGATGGGAAAAAAGACATTATCGTTGCTTCTTTAGGCTTATTTTTCACCCCTCAAGGAAAAAGGCAAGGAAAAGTCACCTTATTAAAGCAACTTGAAAATGGTGAGTTTAAAAAAGAAGTTCTGTTGGAAAATGTCGGCCGAGTAACAGAAGCAAAAGCGTTAGATATTGACGGGGATGGTGATTTAGATGTTGCCATTGCAATTTTTGGCGCAGACGTACCAGGGGAATTAGCTTGGCTTGAAAACAAAGGCCAAGGCAAACATGTTAAACACACTTTAATGAAAGCCACTGGCGCTTTGAATATATCTCCCATAGACCTAAACAATGACGGGTTAATAGACTTCGTTAGTTTAATCACGCAACAACATGAACTCGTTGCAGGTTTAATCAATAAAGGTGATGGCACATTTAAGAAAGTACGCCTATTCCAAGCTAACCATCCACTTGTTGGGTTTACCAGTTTAAAACTCGTCGATCTCGACGGAGATAAAGATCTAGATTTACTCATGACAAACGGAGATGCCAATGATTTGCAGCTAGATCCCAAGCCCTATCATGGTATTCAATGGCTCGAAAATAAAGGGAACCTCACGTTTGAATATCGAGATATAGGCCGTTTTTACGGCGCTGTATCTTCAGCAGTAGGCGATTTAGATAAAGATGGAGACCTAGACATTGTAGTCAGTAGCTGGAATAACTACTGGGAAGACCCCAATAGACACAGTGTTATTTGGTACGAAAACGATGGCAAACAAAATTTCACTCGGCACAACGTGCCTGACACTCCAAAGAGTGTAACCGGGCTGACGCTTGCTGACGTGACTCAAAACGGATATCTAGACATAATTGTCGGCTCATTTCGTATGGACTTACTCAAGCAACAATATGATGCTGAGAACAACAATCTCAAAAATCATCTAAAAAACACCAAAAACTTAACCCGAATCACAGTTATGGAAAACCTAAAAGCAATGGTAGATTAATCGACTTCGTTAGCATATTTGAAACCATTGCTTTGCTATTTTGTTTACATTGAACCACAAAAAGTTATTTCAATTGCGGTTTCAGCCAAGAAACAACGTCTTTACTCAAATCAACTAAGCACCTTTTCGCCTCTTCACACACTAAAATATTTTCGTTATTTAACACGACTCTATCGGTAGGCAACATCAGTTTATCCTGTGCAGCACTGACACAAGTATGCTTAGCGGTTTGAAGATCTTCGCCCAGTAGCAGTCCAGCGGTGATCTGAATTTTAGGTAAGTTAAAATTCTTGGAGTTACCATAATTTATATTTTTTCTTAAGGTTAGTTGCTCGATATCTATCAACAGTACTGGCGTTACCCCATTTTGTATTTTTTCTTTTGTTTCAACTGATTCCATTTGAAGCCCAGCCCTTTTACTCTCTTTAATCAATAAATCAACTAAGTTCGTATCTACGTTGCAAGGATATGCTGGTTGTTGATATTTAAAACCTTCAACGTTAAACCCAATATTTTTATTAACATAAATATTTGAATTAAGCGCACTGGCATTTATGTTGGCCGAATGAACACTTAAGCTTAATAAGGCTATACCTATTAATTTTTTCATTAAAAACTCCAATCGATAATAGTTTTGTTATTTTGTTTGCTGCGATAAGACTGTATATCTATTTCTTTTTTTTTAGCTGAGGTTCACAGGATATTAGGCTTACTTTTCGCTTACCACAAATAATAACCATAAATTACAACAACTTACAAAAACAACTTTGTTAATGGAATGTTGTATAGTTTATCCTATTTCTGGCAATATACCCTGAAGCAGTGGGAGCACATGAAAATGTTAATTAAGGAACGTAGCTGTGACCGAGGGTGAAAAAAATGAAGACTTTATGGTGGGGAGCATTAATGTATCGCCTCAACATAACCTAATAAAAAAAGGTGAAAATTCCTGTAAATTACAGCCTAAAGCTATGGCTGTTTTTCACTATTTATTTAAAAACAAAACTCGAGTAATAAATAATGAAGAACTATTAGAGCATGTTTGGCATGGACGCGTAGTGACAAACAGCTCAATTCAAAAGTGCGTAAATGCTTTAAGGGTTGCTTTTGCTGAACTCGATGGGAGCCATGAATATATAGCCTATTTCTCTAAACAAGGTTATCAGCTAATCACTCCCGCGAGTATAAAAGCAACCTCTCCTAAAAATAACACTTATTATTGGCTAATAGCTTTAATTGCAATTATCACGCTATCAGTAGCTTATTTTAGTTACCTTACATTTTCAAAAACTAAACCAGGAAAACCCAACCTAGAAAACACCATCTTATTTTCTCAGGTTAGTCCTTATATTTCTAACACAGGTCATGAAATACTTATTGAGCCTCATGCCGAAAGTGCGCGTGTAGCTCTAATCCGTAATAAAAAAACACCAGCAGATAGCCGACTCTTGATTCACGGTATCGATGGCGATGAATGGGAAGTATTTGTAGCAAGAGGCAATTTTAATCTACTCGCTTGGTCCATAAGCGGTCGTAATCTTGTTGCTACAGACTTCCATATAGAAAACCAGAATTCACTAAGCTCCAACGACCAACGGAAGCAAAAAGCCTACACAACATTTCATATTTTTACACTGGACTTTAAAGGCAACAAAGTCATTGAAAAAAATACTTTTAGCCATTGGCTAGGTGAGGTTAGCAGTGTTTCGTGGTGGGATGAAAATACCATTGAATTTACTGCTTCTCGAGTTGGTCAACATCAAGTAACACGATATCGATACTCAATTGCAGATCAAAAATTGACTCAGCTTAGCTCCCCCAACGATCTGGGTGTATTAGTGAGCTCACACATATTTAATAAAAAAACAGCGGTACTATCTTTAATAGATTCAAAACCACATATTCAATTTCTAGACAAAAATCAGCACCGACTATCAAAATGGCCATTACCTTTTAACGTTAATTCACTAAGCTGGAATTCAGACGGTTTAGGTGTTTTGTTATTGTCTAACGAAAATAAGCTATCAATGCTTTATACAACAGGTGCCTTACATAAAGTAAATTATTCTCCCCAAATACAAGGTTCGGTGAACTATGTCAGATCCAAAAATGAGGGGAAAGATATCGTAATAACCGTTACATCGCCCACTAACAACAATTCATCGGAAACTGAGAACACCAGCAATCCTTCTTCTTCGCACTCACCAAACAGGTTCATGGAAAATGGTGGGGGGTATATTTACCACTCTAAACAAAGTAATTTTTAATCATTAACTAGATTAAGAAGGGTTGTTCTGTAATTAGGTGGATTTAGCTACTAAGTATTAATGCAATCGAAAGGCGCTGGATATATGCCACCAGGAAGCCTATCTCTCTGCCCATGTTGTTTTCAGGCAATAAAAAAGGCCACCTAAGTGACCTTTCTTGAATCAATAACTAAATATTAGTCAAGAATTTTAGCAACAACGCCCCCACCAACAGGCCACGTTATTCCAGGCATCCTGCCTTTCACCCCTTCGGGGCCAGCCTTCGGCTGTTCTCTTTTGTTCCAGACAAAAGAGTCACGGAGATATCCGCTTGAGGCTATACAGTAAGAGCAGGTGTTTTTCAGGTACAAAAAAGGCCGCACAAATGCAGCCTTCTTAACGCAAGTTTTAGACTAGTCTAAAATCTTAGCAACAACACCCGCACCTACTGTACGGCCACCTTCACGGATTGCGAAGCGTAAACCTTCGTCCATCGCGATTGGGTTGATAAGTTC
>NZ_JBPOFP010000064.1:0-27990 GCF_051252315.1 Paraglaciecola sp.
GGTCCTCAAGAATTAATTGTGTTGGAGCACCAACTCCATAGTTTATCGTCACGATTAGATAAGTTAGAACAATTAAGAACCGCATTATTGCGCCACGCAGCCCATGAATTAAAAACGCCTTTGGCCAGCATCAAAGAAGGATGCTCTTTATTAACTGAACAGGTTGTAGGGCCGTTAAATGCTCAACAAGAAGAGGTTTTGTCTTTATTAAATAGCAGTACGGATAGATTAAATTTACTTATTATTCAATTGCTTGATTATAATTTACTACTACAGCAAGCGACGCCTGAATGGGAAATTATCAAGTCCGAGTCTTTGCTTAATGAGTTTATTCAACAAAATGGACTAGCTTTAAAGCAACACGAAAACTCTCTGCCAATTAAAAATGAATTACCCGACATTTATGCAGATCAAAAACTTTTTCGACGCATCCTAGATAATTTATTATCAAATGCTTTAGCTCATGGCAGCAAAGGGCGGCCAATTGATATTCGCTTATATAGAAAAGGAGAAATGCAGGTATTAGAAGTGGCAAATAGAGGGCAAAAGATTCCAGAAAATATCCGTACTAATATGTTTCAGCCATTTTACCGTGGAGAAGGGAAGCGTAATGATCGAGTTATTGGGACAGGTTTGGGGCTTTCTATTGTGGCAGAATGTGCTCGCATGATGTTTGGTCAGGCTGAAATCGTTGATGTAGATTATGCTGACGTGTGTATACGCGTGATGATCCCGTTAAAAGAAGGCAATGTATGAAATTGACATATTTCGGGTATATCCTGCTGTTTTGTTTTTTGAGCAGTTGCGAGTTATTACCTAACCCTCCCTCTGAAGTTGTACAAGATACGGTTAAAAGTAACGATGATACTTGTGTGTGGAAAAGGTTTGATGAGCCACAATCTGCAGAATGTGGGATTGCTTATTGGATTAAATATTGGGCCATGAATGAAGCAATGGATTGGCCCAAACGTAAGGAAAATATAAAGCTTTTATCGAATTCAAATTCCGACATGTTACGTAGGATAATTCTCAGTCAAGGTATTGATACTCCTTATCAAGATCGATTACGCGCGCAGATTTGGGCAGAATCAATAATGCCAAAGTTAAATGCAGACATGTATAAATTTATTTTGGTGGCTATTTACCGGCCTAACCTGGAGCGATTGGAAATGGAATCAGCATTAGTCACGTTAAGTAAAACTAACAGCCGATATATTTCACGAGTTGAACAACTAAAGAATAAAACTTTAGAGCAAGCTAAGCAGATTGAGCAATTGTTACGCATTGAATCTTCTATCATCCAAACAGAACAAGAGGGCAATTAATGAAATTAATATCGAATTCGGATCCAAGTATTTTACTGGTCGATGATGATGAAAGTCTTTTGCGTTTGATGACAATCAGACTCCAGGGTGAAGGTTATCAAGTTGAATGTGCGGCCGGAGGCAAAGAAGCACTTAAACTGCTGAGTACAAAAAACTACGATGTGGTATTAAGTGACCTAAGAATGCCGGGTTTGGACGGCCTTAGTTTGTTTGAAGAAATAATGGCGCTTAAAAAGGACGTACCGGTAATTTTGATGACTGCTCATGGCACTATTCAAGATGCAGTTGAAGCAACGCAAAGAGGGGTGTTCGGTTTCTTAGCGAAACCAGTCGACCATGATGAATTAAGATCACTTCTGACTAAAGCTGTAGAACAAAATCAGGGGGCACAACAGGCAAAATGGTGTGAAAGTATTATTACTCGGTCCACTCAAATGGAACAACTTTTAGACCAAGCATACAGAGTAGCACAAAGAGATGTGAGTGTTTTAGTTAGTGGCGCTAGCGGAACAGGAAAAGAATTACTAGCCAATGCCATTCACAAAGCGAGTAAAAGAGCGGGTAAAAGTTTTGTGGCGATCAATTGTGGAGCACTGCCTGAAAACTTACTAGAGTCAGAGCTGTTTGGTCACAGTAAAGGCGCTTTTACAGGCGCAGTAAATGAGCACCAAGGTTTATTTAGAGAAGCTGATGGCGGTACACTATTTTTAGATGAAATTGGTGATATGCCGGTTCCTCTACAAGTTAAATTATTAAGGGCGCTACAAGAACAGGTTATTCGACCTGTCGGCAGCAGTAAACAGATCCCAATTGATGTTCGTATTATTTCAGCTACGCATAAAGACCTCACCAAAGAAATGCAAGATGGTAATTTTCGAGAAGACTTATATTACCGTTTGAATGTGGTGAATATTACTTTACCAACACTCCGAGAACGATCTGAAGATATTCCTCTGTTAGCCCGGCATTTACTTAAAAATAGTGCGAAAAAACACGATGTTAAAGTTAATCGGTTTTCAGATGATGCTATGCAACTATTGACCACCTGCATGTGGCCTGGAAATGTTCGGCAACTGGTTAACGTAGTAGAGCAATGTGTTGCCCTTACTCAAACCCCTGTTGTTGCCTCTCATTTGGTTGAGCAAGCCTTATCAGCCTCTGAGCAGAAGTGGCCGACCTTAACTGAAGCTAGAGATGCGTTCGAACACCAATATTTACTTAAGTTACTTAAAATGACGGATGGAAATGTTACACGGGCAGCTGAATTAGCCGGCAGAAACCGCACAGATATGCATAAACTGATGAAAAAACATACCTTGCAGTCTGCTGATTTTAAATAGTGTTTTTATAGGTTTGGTATTACAATACCGCCAAATTTTGGCAGGGTGTAAATGTGTTAATGCGATTGGCTTTAGGTATTGAATATGACGGTGCAAGTTTCCATGGTTGGCAACGTCAACAAACAGTGATAAGTGTTCAACAACATGTTGAAGAAGCTCTATCAGAAATTGCCAATGAACCGATTAAAGTTGTGTGCGCAGGTAGGACTGATGCGGGCGTACACGCTACCTGCCAAGTTGTCCATTTTGAGACTCAAAGCCAACGTCCCGATAAAGCGTGGACAATTGGTATTAATCGTTATTTACCCGACAGCATTTCTGCTAAATGGGTTACACACATAGGTGAGGATTTTCACGCTCGATTCTCAGCAACGGCTAGACGTTATCGATATATCATTTATAACAATCGAATGCGCAATAGTATTTTAGCCAAAGGTGTGACTCATATTCATGATCAACTGGATCATAATTTAATGCACCAAGCCGCTCAGTATCTAGTGGGGCGTCATGATTTCAGTGCGTTTAGGGCTGTGAATTGTCAGGCTAATACGCCCACTCGTGATTTACAACACATCAGAGTTGAACGTTTTGGCGATTACATAGTGATTGATGTGAAAGCCAATGCATTTTTACATCATATGGTTCGTAACATTACCGGATCATTATTGGTTATTGGTAAGAAAGAAAAGTCACCGGATTGGATCCAAACGTTATTAGTTGGGAAAGATCGCACAAAGGCTGCGGCGACTGCCAAACCTTATGGTTTATATTTAGTGGATGTTACCTACCCAGAACAATTTGATTTACCGACACACCCTATAGGCCCATTATTTTTGCCCGATTAATAATTTATGTCGTTAATAGGTACTTCTAAGACCAGTTATTGGTGCTTGTTAGTTATACTCTTGCATCTTCAAAAAGTGTATTTCAGCTGGATTATCTAGTTTGCTTCAGTTTTGTGTGGGCTTCTTAAATTGATAACAAGATTCGTTTAAGAATAAGCATTAAAATTGCAGTTTATAGTCCCGTTGAATCTGCCATATTGAACTGGTTTGAATATTAAGGATGTGCTTTAATAGCGCTTCTTTTAACCATTAGGTTACAGGCAAGCTTGTAAAGTATCATAAAGTGATAAGTTGCCATTGAAATTGTCAGTTTGTGTTAACAAACTGCAGAACAGGATTTTGAAATGAGTTGGATAGAAAAAATACTACCGCGTACTAAATCAGCTACAAAAAGTAATGTGCCGGAAGGAATTTGGACTAAGTGCCCAGAATGTACTTCAGTTCTATATAAAACAGAATTAGAAAAACAGTTAGGAGTGTGTCCTAAGTGTGATCATCATATGCGTATCAGCGCACGAGTTAGAGTTAATCACTTTTTAGATCAAGGTGATCGTGAAGAGTTAGGATCAAATTTAGAGCCTCAAGATTTACTTAAATTCAAAGATTCTAAAAAGTACAAAGATAGATTAAGTGCTGCGCAAAAAAACACAAATGAAAAAGATGCTTTGGTAGTGATGCAGGGTAAACTACGAGGCATGCCAGTGGCTGTTGCTGCTTTTGAGTTTTCTTTTATGGGTGGCTCAATGGCATCTGTAGTTGGTGCAAGATTTGTTAAAGCGGTTGAAGCGTGTTTAGAGCAGAATATGCCTCTAATTTGTTTCTCAACCAGTGGCGGTGCCAGAATGCAAGAAGCATTGATGTCTTTAATGCAAATGGCCAAAACCAGTGCGGCTTTAGCAAAGATGAGTGAAAAAGGTTTACCTTATATTTCAGTATTAACCGACCCGACTATGGGTGGCGTATCAGCCAGTTTAGCTATGTTAGGTGACGTAAATGTAGCAGAGCCTAAAGCCTTGATTGGATTTGCTGGACCTAGAGTTATTGAACAAACGGTACGAGAAACCTTACCAGAAGGATTTCAACGTAGTGAATTCTTGTTAGAAAAAGGCGCGATAGACTTAATCGTAGATCGTCGAGAATTACGCGATAAAATATATAGTATATTGTCAAAATTACATCATCAACATCACTAATTGATGTCAGAACCTACCAATAACCAAGCCTCAAGTAAGCAGGCTTGGTCTCTTCAACAATGGTTAAGCTACTTACACGAGATCCATCCTAATAATATTGAGTTAGGGTTGGAACGTGTTGCGGCTGTATTTCAAAACCTCGAGTTATCCTTTAACAAAAATACAGTGATTACCGTTGCTGGTACTAATGGTAAAGGCACAACATGTGCTTTAGTCGAACAGGTACTGCTGGCAAAAGGTAAAACAGTAGGTGTGTTTAGCTCACCTCACATAATTGATTATCGAGAGCGAGTAAGAATACAGGGCGATATGTTACCTGAGAGTGCACATTGCCAAGCGTTTTTAAAAATAGAACAAGCCCGTAAAAATATTCCTTTGACTTATTTTGAGTTTGGTACGCTTGCAGCGTTACTTTTGCTAAATGAGTCAAACATTGAATATGTGCTTTTAGAAGTCGGTTTAGGTGGAAGACTTGATGCCGTTAACATTGTTGATCCTGATGTCGCTGTTATTACGGGCATTGATTTAGATCATCAAGATTGGTTAGGTGATACAAAAGAGCTTATTGCTAAAGAAAAAGCCGGGATTTTTAGACCCGGTATACCAGCTGTGATTGGTGATCCCAGTCCACCTCTTTCTCTTAAACAAGCTGTGTTAGATTATAACGTAAAGCCCAAATGGCAAGGTGTCGACTTTAGTTATCAAGTGACAAATAGTGGATTTTGTTGGCAGAATAAAACCCAACAGTTTGACAATTTACCCGTGCCACGTATTCCTACGCAAAATGCCTCTACAGCGTTACAGGTAATAGATATTTTAGGCTTGGAAGTGAGTCAGCAAGTCTTAACGCAGGTTTTTGAGTCAGTGAGTTTACCTGGCCGAAGACAAGTGTTACAAACACAGCCAACGGTGATGTTAGATGTTGCACATAACCCCCAAGCAACCCAATTATTAGCTGCAGATTTAAAACAAATGGAATGTAATAGAATTATTGCTGTTGTCGCAATGTTAGAGGATAAAGACATTGTCGCCAGTTTACAGCCTATGATGAAACACGTTGATATCTGGCTATGTGCAAGTTTAACTGTGCCAAGGGGAGGGGATGCACAACAAATAGTGTCTGCATTAAATTCCAGTGCTACAACAAGTTTGGCTAAAAAGGTGGTAGACTTTCCTGATGTCGAACAAGCATATTCCAACGCGCTTGATATTGCACAATCAGATGATTGTATAATTGTTTTCGGTTCTTTTTTTACCATTGCCGAAGTTTTGAACTTAAACATAAAAAGTTAATTAGTTAAGGATATTTAGTTTGTCTCCCGCATTAAAAAATCGACTTGTCGGAACCATTATTGTTGTTGCCATTGCAGTGATATTTTTACCTGACCTTTTAGATGGTAAACAAGAGACTAAACGTAATTTATTTGTAGACCTGCCTGAAAAACCCAAGATGAAAGTGGTAAAGGCTCCTAATGAGTTTGATACAGATAAGATTAAACAAGCCAGCACTCGTCAAGTAGAAGTATTATCAGAACAAGCAATTGATGATGAAAATAGTACGCCAGTTCCATCTACTGAGCCTGTTGTTGATATTAAAATTGCCGACGAAACTAATACCGATATACAAATAGAAGATCCAGCTAGCACAGAACAAAAAATCGAACAAAAAAATGTAAAACAAGGTGCTACCAGCCTAGCGGCACAAACTGTCGTGCAACAAGATCCGGATAAGTTATTAGCGGGTGCAGGCTGGGTTGTACAATTAGGTAGTTTTCGTCACCAAAAGAACGTTAAAGAACTTCTTACCAAGCTGGAAAAGGGCGGATATCGCGCATTTAGTCGTCCTGTTAAAACAAGTGCAGGAAATTTAACCAAAGTATTTGTTGGTCCGGATTTAGATAAGAAAAAATTAAACCAAGCACTTTCTCATTTAAAACAACTCACTAACCTGCAAGGGCGAGTGACGCCATTTACCGTTCAATAAAAATATTGACCGGAATACACAATCCTTTGGTAAAAATTGTAGGATTTTCTGTCGGCGTTTTGATAGAATGCGCCCGATTTTAATTGTATGACATTAATTTTTTGTCATACCTTTTGAGCAATTTGAAGCATATCTTATGAATTGGATAGACTACACCATAATTGGTGTGATTTTGTTTTCCGCAGTTATTAGCCTAATCAGAGGATTTGTTAAAGAAGCCATTTCTTTAGCTATTTGGATCAGTGCCTTTTTTATCGCAAGCCAATTTTATGTAGAGCTTGCCGCCTATCTAACTCAAATTAATGACCTGATGATCCGTAATGGGGTCGCGATAGCCATCTTATTTGTATCTACTTTAATTTTAGGTGGCTTAATAAATTATGTGATTGCTCAGCTTGTTCAATTTACTGGGTTAACAGGTACAGATAGAGCATTAGGACTTATTTTTGGCGCTTTACGTGGCGTGTTAATCGTGAGTGCTCTATTGTTTTTCTTAGATACATTTACACCCTTTTCAAATTCAAATATATGGGAAACATCTATTTTGGTTCCCGAATTCAGTTTAGTAATTGAGTGGTTTTTCGAATATTTGCAAAACAACTCGAGTTTTATACAGCCCGTTTAAAAAGGTAAATCGCATGTGTGGTATTGTTGGAATTGTGGGGAAGGTCCCAGTTAATCAAGCTTTATATGATGCATTAACTGTTCTCCAACATAGAGGTCAAGATGCCGCTGGTATAGTGACAGTAGACAAAGGTGTGTTTAATCTTAGAAAAGATAATGGTTTGGTCAGAGATGTGTTTCATACACGTCACATGAAAAAGCTCACAGGCCAATTAGGAATAGGCCATGCACGTTATCCTACCGCAGGTAGTTCTAGCTCAGCTGAGGCTCAACCGTTTTACGTTAATTCTCCTTATGGGATCGCCTTTGCGCATAATGGTAACTTAACTAACGCTCATGAGTTAAAAGATGAAGTGTCAAAAGTGGCTCGCCGTCACATTAATACAACGTCAGATTCAGAGTTGTTATTGAATATCATTGCCCATGAATTACAAATTTGTGAAGGGTTAGCGTTAACCCCAGCAGAAGTATTTCAGGCTGTAGCAAATGTACATAAAAAGATCCGCGGAGCTTATGCTGTTGTAGCCGCAATTATTGGCAACGGCATGCTCGCTTTTAGAGACCCATTTGGTATTCGTCCATTAGCATTGGGTAAACGTAAAACTGAGTTCGGTGACGAATATATGGTGGCGTCTGAGAGTGTTGCTCTTGATGCCGTTGGTTTTACCTTTGTTCGCGATGTTGCCCCAGGTGAAGCGATTTATGTCACTGAATCTGGTGAACTGCATACCCAGCAGTGCGCTGAGAAACCAATAAACGCACCTTGTATATTTGAGTTTGTCTATTTTGCTCGTCCAGATTCATTTATTGACGGAATTTCGGTTTATGCTTCTCGTGT
Source organism: Paraglaciecola sp. (assembly GCF_051252315.1). Lineage (GTDB taxonomy): Bacteria > Pseudomonadota > Gammaproteobacteria > Enterobacterales > Alteromonadaceae > Paraglaciecola. Next base: position 8,150 of record NZ_JBPOFP010000064.1, read on the forward strand.
AAACATGGGACGTAAGTTGGGTCAAAAAATTGCAAAAGAATGGTCTGATTTAGACATTGATGTCGTTATTCCTATTCCAGAAACGTCTTCAGATGTTGCACTACAAATAGCCATAGAGCTTGATAAACCCTATCGCCAAGGCTTTGTGAAAAACCGTTATATTGGTCGTACTTTTATCATGCCTGGGCAAACTATGCGTCGTAAGTCTGTTCGTCGCAAACTGAATGCAATACCTTCAGAGTTTAAAGGTAAAAATGTACTACTCGTTGATGATTCTATTGTTAGAGGTACCACCTCAGAACAGATCATCGAAATGGCTCGTGAGTCTGGAGCGAATAAAGTGTATTTTGCATCAGCTGCGCCTGAAATTCGTTTTCCTAATGTGTATGGTATTGATATGCCATCAGCAAATGAATTAATTGCTTATGGCCGTGAAATTGAGCAGATTAGCGAATTGATTAGGGCTGACGGTTTAATATTCCAAGACATTCAAGATTTAGTCGATGCGGTAAGTGAGCTAAACCCTGAAATTAAACGTTTTGAAACCTCAGTTTTTGATGGCAATTATATTACCGGTGATGTCGATCATTCTTATCTAGAACGTATCGATAATATGCGTAACGAAGGCGCTAAAAATGAAGGGTTACAAACTGAGTTAAGTAACCTAGAAATGCACAATATGAGTCAAGGCAATAATCAGTAAGAGCATAGTCAATAACAATTATTATTTGAGCATTAAAAAAGCCGCTGTTATTTAGATAACAGCGGCTTTTTTGTGTCTATGTTTTTGGTTTAGATAAACCTTAGGCGGTGTAAACTGGCCCCATACCCATGCTCCACAATATAATTGATGCAGCCATTAATATAGCCAGTAGAACCAATCCGCATGTTACTACTGAACTTGCATAAATAAAGCCTTTCTCTTCAGGAATATGCATTAGGATAGGCGTACCTGAATACAATAAGTAAATTGAATAAGCTAATCCAACTAAGCCAATTACCATAACAAACCAAAGTACTGGATAAAATGCTGCGAATCCAACCATGAATAATGGTGTGGCAGTATAAGCCGCTAGTTCTAAAGATTGAGTATAACTAGGTGTCGCATCAAATGCTTTGGCCAATTCATGTATGAGTATTGCTAGAGCCACAACACCCGTCATTAACCCAAAGTACATGCCTATGCTCATCATAAGAGCACTACTTTCAGTTAGTTTAATTACGTCACCCACACCGATACTCCAACCTAAGTGCGCTGCAGAGTAATAACTCATTAAACAGGGGATTAAAGAGATAATAGCTATGTGACTAAGGCTATAAAAGTAACTTTCGTGGCGTACATCTATAGTATGCCATTCTTCTTTAGGGTGAGCGTAAAGACCGAATAAGTGGTTCAATATCATAATACTACTCCGTGAAGGCTTATTTGCAGATATTAGTTGTTAACAACTGGTTAACCTAAGTTTCTTTTAAACAATAAAATTCGTCAACTGTTTTGTGCGATTTTTCATCTGAAATTCATTTATTTGTTTATAAAACATTAATGTTGGCGGTATTTTGAGCTGCCTGGTTGGGTTTAAAATGTTGGTTGTTAAATTTATGTAAATGTCATGGGGTTGCGAGGCATATTGTTTGGAAATGTTAAGTTAGTAATATTTATCCAGTTAAGAATGAGAATGATGGGTAACTTTACAGACAGTTTATTAATAATAAATGCTCTTAAATATCTATGATAAAATTACGACATAAATGAAGTTTGTAATGAAGAATTATTATTGATGTCGACTCAAGAACTACTCACTCCCATATTGTCATTTCTACAATGTGAAACGCCCCAAGCCTGGATTGATGAAGCGGTAAAGCCTGAAAACTTACCTATACTATTAGTCGATCACGCAAACTGTGAACTCAAAGCGGCTCAAACCGCTATGTTGTTATTAAGACGTTATGCTGTGGACAAAGAAAGTGGTGAGGCTTTGCTGGCTTGGTTAAAACCTTTTGAGGACTTTGTTTATCGCAAAGTCGGAGATGGGGACTTTAGTCAACATGTGAATTTGTCTAAAAAACTAATCAGTAAATCCAACTTTGAGCATGGTGATGAACTCATTGCTAAAATGGTGTTGCTCATAAAAGAAGAGTTACATCATTTTCAGCAAGTATGGGACATTATGCAGGACAGGGGAGTGGAGTACGGTAATTTGACCGCCGCTCGTTATGCTCGAGGTATGATGAAAAACGTTCGCACCCACGACCCGGTAAAGTTAATCGATACCCTGATTTGTGGTGCGTATATTGAAGCGCGCTCTTGTGAACGCTTTGCTAAACTAGCCCCATACTTAGATGAAGAACTGAATAAGTTTTATATCTCTCTATTGCGTTCGGAAGCGCGGCATTTTCAAGATTATTTATCGTTAGCTCAGACCATTTCAAATGAAGATATTTCTACAAGAGTTAAGTTAATTGGCAAAAAAGAAGCTGAGCTTATTTCAAACCCCGACTCAGAGTTTAGATTCCACAGTGGTGCTCCAATTTAATTGCAATCAACAGCGGTAAAAGAGGAAGGTTAATATGGTGAATAAGCAAGCTTGGTTATGCTAACTCATTCACCATTAGTTTAGTCTTTGATTAACTTAGTCAATTGTTGTTGGAAATAATTATCCAGAACGACAGGATCTTTATTCTTACTTCCGTATTCTTTTAACGCTAGTGCTAGCTCTTTAACTAAAGTTTTATGTTCTGGCAAATGGATTACATTGTATAATTCGTCAGGATCTTTAAAGGTGTCAATAAGCCAAGATTCGGCTGGTTTACTTTTGGCAGCTAATATTAACTTGTATCTGTCAGTAAACGCACCTACCCAACCTTGAATACGCACAAATGTCACATCTTGCCATTTGGTTTTAGACTCAGTGTTTAATAACGGTGTGAGATCTCTACCATCAGTAGAGCTTGCACTATGGTTTTGGATATTTAATAACGCCAAAAACGTATCCATCCAATCGGTTGTATTCGCGGCTTGGTTAACCACTAAACCTTTTTTTATAACATTAGGGTAATGCATTACGAATGGAATTTTGGCTGAGCCTTCTTGGGGATTACCTTTATTAATTCTGTGGTGTTCACCTAATAAGTCACCATGATCTGAGCTAAATACAATTAGCGTGTTATCTAATTGTCCGTTTGATCTTAATTTGTCTACAAGGCGACCTAAGTTGTCGTCTAATAGTTTGACCATACCAAAATAGTTTTGGATAGAGGCTTGCATCCTTTTAGGGGATTTTTTAGGATCATTTTGCTGCCAGTATGGGTCGTCTTTATTTATTTTTTTGTGAAATGTTCTCGGCATTTCAAACTTAGTGTTGGCATACATAGTGTCGTATGGCGGGCGAACTTTGTCAGGGCCATGTGGGTCTGGGTAACTCAATACATAAAAGAAAGGAGTGTTTTTGTGCTCATCAATAAAGTCGATGGCACGATTGGTAATCCAGTCTGAAGTGAATGTTTTATTATCTGCAGTCTGCGCTTTATTAGCATAGTTAGCATTGTCGCCACCACCTACTACAAAAGGCGTTCCATCAGGTTTGATATCTAAATTTTTCCAATGGCCTCTGTTGAACATAAATCGGTTGTCTGTAAAGCCATAATCATACTTTGGCGCCCAGCCCGGTTTTGCATTACCGCTAAGGTGCCATTTACCCGCATACCCCGATTTGTAACCATGGTCATTTAATACATCGGCAATGGTTGGAATGTCCTTTTTCATCACAGCATTGTTTTGTGGCACACCAGCGTTTTGAGGGTAAAGGCCGGTAAACATAGAGCTACGAGAAGGGCTACACACAGGAGAAGATGCGTACATACTGTTAAATAATACGCCATTTTTGGCTAAATAATCTAAGTGAGGTGTTTCGACTACTGTGTCACCCCACATCAGCGCTTGCTCTTTTGATAACTGCTCGCGATATGCTCCTAAGGTTCTAAAGTTGTGTTCGTCTGTAACAATAAGTACAAGGTTTGGTTTTGTCTTTTGTGCAGCTGCTGTTTGGCTTTTGGCCTGAATCGCAAAAGAGCTAATAAGGCTGGCGGTTAAGACAATGCAGGTTAAATAACGTGGAATTTTCATGGTGTTCTCTATTGTGTTTCGCTAAGTGGTTTGGGGCTAGTTATCGGTTCTAAATGGTGTGACGGGCAAGCCTACTCGGTCATACAAATTTACGATTGGGTTATTTTCCCATGCATATCGTACGGCAGTCGGTTGGTGTATACCTTCTGCAAATATTGCTACTTTGTTTTTACTTATAATTTGGGCTGTTGCATTAACAAATTTTCTATCTTTGCCTGCAATATAAAATCCGCTAACGGTGTCGGTATCGAATGAGTACAATTTACTACTCACATCTTTAAAGGTTATAACGGCTTTGTTACCTTGAATTTCCATTGAGTCGTACATTGGGCTATTGGCTGCCATTTTATAACCATAATCTTTGACAAGTGCATGACGGACTAGTCTGTTGGCTGCTTCTTGTTTGTTTCGGGGGTGAATATCTTTTGCTTCACCAATATCGATAACTACAGCTTGCCCCGTATTAGGTAGGCCTAGAGCCATGGTTTGGGCTTCTCGTATCTCTGCCCAGTTACTAGTTTTAGATGGCGTTTGTACTTCGTTGTTAAAGTCAGCTAGTTGCACCCAATAGAAGGGAAAATCACCTTGCTGCCATTCTTGGCGCCAAGAGTTGATAAGTAATGGAAATAAGGACTGATATTGCGAAGCTCTACCTATGTTGCTTTCTCCTTGGCACCATATTGCTCCTCGAATACCGTAACCAACTATCGGATTAATAACGCCATTAAAAATATTCGAAGGGCGTTTTCGACCAATCAATACATTGTCAGGTTTAAAACGGCGTTGCCCGGGTTTGCCAGCAGCTTCCCATTTGGCGAAGTCCGCTAAATCTTGAGTGAACTGTTGTTCAGTAAATTTCGCCGCTTTTTTGTCCCAGTTATTTAGCATTGACTCGAATTGTTTGTCGCTTTTTAATGCATGTCGAGAAATAAAAGCTTCAACAGGAGAGCCGCCCCAAGAAGTATTGATCAGGCCTATTGGCACGTTCAAGATGTTTTGCAAGCGACGGCCAAAGAAATAACATGTAGCAGAAAAAGCGCCAATGTTTTTTGGTGTTACCGTTTCCCAACTGCCATCGAAGTTATTTTGAGGTTTATCAATGCCTACACGAGGCACTGTTAGTAGGCGAATATTCGAGTAATTTGCAGAGGCAATTTCTAATTCTGAATGGTTAGAGCCGCTCACTCTCCAGCCCATGTTTGATTGACCAGAACACACCCATACTTCACCGACGGCTACATTGTTGAACGTAAGCTCGTTTTCGCCAGAAATATGTAATTGATAACTTGCCCCGGTTTGAATAGGGTCTAATGTCACTCGCCACTTACCGGAATCATCTGCTGTCGTTTGGTGACGTTGACCGGCTACGCTTACGGAAACACTTTCGCCTTTCCCAGCGTCACCCCAAACAGGGTTGTGCTGTTTTTGTTGTAATACCATATTGTCGGTAAATACATTAGGTACAGATACTTTTGCCTGAAGGTTTGTCATGGCAAATAATGACCACAACAAAATATTAAAGGGTGATTTAATACTCATCATACAGTTCGTAGTCCATTCTTTTGATTATATTTAAATGTTAACATTTATTGGTGAAGTGAGATCATTGGGAATGTAAAAATAATGTAAAGTTAGGCTTACTTGCTAATGAAATGAAAACGGTTTCTATGTTATTCTTATAGCGAAATGTAATTAAAAATAAGAGAAGTATTTTGGCTGCGGTAGGAATAAAAGACATTGCAAAATTGGCAGGCGTTTCTCCAGCTACTGTTTCAAGAGTGTTGAATTCTCCAGAATTAATTTCTGCTAAAACCTTAGTGCATGTACAAAAAGTAATAGATGAAAACGGTTATATACCTAACAGATTAGGCACCAGTTTACGTACTAAAAAAAGTGGCAACATAGTCGCTATTATTCCTCATATTACCAAACCCGTGAATGCCGGTATTATTAAAGCTATAGAGCAAGAAGCACAAAAGTTTGGATATTCTGTGTTATTAGGTGATACCCAAGGGTTGCGGGAGCGTGAATTGCACTATGGTAGTTTAGTTAAACATGGACAAGCAGACGGCGTTTTATTATTTGGTAGCCATTTACCTTTTGTTGTTAATGAAGATATTCCTTTAGAAAAACAGCTTCCTCCTTTGGTGAATGCTAATGAAATGGTGGCAGATGTGAATATCAATAAAATATTTATTGATAATGAAGCTGCCGCAATGGAAGCCATGCAACATTTGTTTGATTTGGGGCACTCTCGAATCGCTGCGGTTGTGGGGCCAAGTGACGTGCCTAGTTCCAATGAAAGGATTGTAGGGTATAAAAAAGCGTTGGCTCAACAAGGAATTGAACTTGATGAAAGTTTAATTGTACAGGGGGATTACACTCTACATTCTGGCGTAGCAACCGCAAAGTTTTTGTTGTCTCTAGAAAAAAGACCCACAGCTATTTTCGCATTTAGCGATGATATGGCGATTGGAATTATGCAAGTATTGCATAAAAATGGCGTTGTGGTGCCTGATGACATATCGGTTATGGGATTTGATGATATTAATTATGCAGAGTTTGTACGCCCTTCTTTGACAACGGTTCATCAACCGTTAGAAGAAATAGGTCAAGCTTGTGCTAATTTATTGATCCGTAAAATCAAAAATCCTGATTTACCAGCTGAAAAAATTCAACTTGATTATACCTTACGAGTGCGTGAAAGTACTGGGCCTGCTCCAAAACCATAATTATTTTAAAACGCTCCGATTAAATTAGAAATGATGAATTCTCATTTTTTCCTAAAATAGTATTAAATTCTTGTGAGATCCCCTTAATTATTAGGCCTGTATGATATGAAAACGTTTCATTTATGTTAATCTATTTAAACTGAATTTTAATTAGGAACATTAACTTGGCTAACTTAGGTATTAAAGATATTGCGGCTTTGGCAAAAGTGTCACCCGCTACTGTGTCCAGGGTGTTTAGTGCTCCGGAATTAGTATCTCAAAAAACCTTAGACAAAGTTAAAAAAGTAGTCGATGAGCTTGGTTATCGCCCCAACAGAATGGGCGCTAGTTTACGAACACGAAAAAGCGGTAATATTGTGGCAATCATTCCTGATATCACTAAACCTGTAAACGCTGGGATTATCCGAGCTATTGAACAAGGTGCACAAACTGCTGGATATTCAGTTTTACTGGGTGATACCCAAGGATTAGAAGAAAGAGAGCGCCATTATGCAGATTTAGTTAGCCATGGCCAAGCAGATGGTATTTTATTATTTGGCTCACGAATTCCTTTTAAAGTAGATGAAAGTTTACCTTTGGCCTCTCAATTACCTCCAATGGTAAATGGTAACGAAGGCATTGAGTCAGATGAAATAGTAAAAGTGGCAGTCGATAATGAGGCTGCAGCGAAAGCCGCGATAGATTATTTGATTTCTATCGGCCATAAACGTATTGCTGCAATAACGGGACCCGATGATGTTCCGAGTTCTAATAAAAGGTTGCGAGGTTATTGCGCTGCTCTAAAAGCGGCGGGTATTGATATCGATCCAGCATTACAAATCATCGGTGATTACGATGTTAAGTCGGGGGTTAAGTGCACTCAAAGACTATTGTTATTGCGAGAGCGCCCCACTGCTATATTTTGTTTCAATGATGATATGGCAATTGGTGCCATGCAGTTTTTGCAACAACAAGGTTTTAAAATCCCTGATGATATTTCTGTTATGGGCTTTGACGATATTAATTACGCAGAATATGTATCTCCATCTTTAACGACAGTTCATCAACCGCTGCAAGAAATTGGTAGTGCATGTATCGATTTGCTTTTGAAACAGTTAAAAGGAGAAAGTGTAGAGCCTGGAACACAGTACTTGCCGTATACGTTAATGATACGCAACAGCACTGGCGTTGCACCAAAGGGCTGATTGGAATAAGGCGTATCCAATACTTAGGTTACGTACATCTTTTTTCGTTGATATAAAAAAGGCGGCTAATGTTCACATTAGCCGCCTTTTTATTTATTCACATACAAGCTCTAGTATGGGATTTTTTACTTTTTAAGCATTTCTTTTTTGAAAAAGGCACCTTGTTGTGTAGGTGTGAAATTCCAATCACTGATCATAGTAGGTGACCAATCTGGGTCAAATACCCAAGCCACCCAAGATACATCTCTCTTTGCCATAAACTCAATGATTTGCGGGCCATAAGAGCCATCATTAATCACTGGAATATGTGCTCCTTTGCCATCGGCTTTTACCCAACCAAGCTCAGTTGCAATCAGTGGATGCTTTTTAGCTGCAAAACCCCAAACTTGTTCCCATAGAGCAAAAAAGTTTTCTTTAGATTTAATTTCTGGTTTTGCCTTTTGAGGGTATGGGTGAACAGCATAAGCAATACCTTCTCGCTCAATTGGATCGATTGCAACAGGGCGTAAATCATAAGCCCAGTTAAACCCTGCAACTAAAGGGATCACATTGGTATCACTTGCATAAATGATATCAATCAGTTCTTCGTTAACTGATTTCCACTCCGGCCAATTGGCTTTACCACCGCGTCCGCCTAAATCAGTTGGTTCATTAAACAACTCGTATACGGCTATGGTGGGAACATCTTTGTAACGGAAAGAGATGTCTTTCCAAAATGTTCGAGTTTCTTTCATAGTGGTGTCATACATCTGGTGTTGATAGAGCTCTTTAGGCAAATAGCCGATAGAGTGCCAATCAATAATTAAATACATATCGTAGGCGTTAGCCCACTGCACTGCGTCATCGATATGTTTAAAGAAATTATCTTTGCCAATGTCACGCCAAGAAACAGGGTGAATAGGTAGCCTAATGATATTGGCACCCCAAGCTTTTACTTCTTTAAAGAGCGACTTAGACCACTGATTTTGTTTAAGTAACTTACCGGGATCAGCAATGTTGACTCCCTTCAAAATCACTTGTTTACCAGACTCATCAACGAGTTTATTGCCTTCTACGGAAATAAAGCTTTGTTTGTTTTTTAATTTTTTAGTATCAAAAACGCTAGGGTAGGGTTGATCCCACCAATTATCGCTTTGTGTTTTATTATTGGCTGCAAAGATATTTGCACTTATAAGAAGTGCAAATAATCCAGCCGCGTATGATGTTATTTTCATATCAGTCCTTTAATAAAAGTTAGACTAGTGTCGCCACAACTGTATGTTGGCCGCTGTAGGTTGTTGCATTAATTATGCTGCCTTCAACTGATTGGCCATCGATATTGAGTTCAATTTGACCTTTACTCAAACCATTTGGGTTACGAAGCTCGATATCATATTGAGCGCCACGGAATTCACGTTTGACATTGACTTTGTCCCAACTAGGCAAAATACATGGATCAATTTCTAAGCCAGAATATACAGGGCGTATACCCAATATGTATTGCGTGGCGGCGTAATAATTCCATGCGGCTGTACCTGTTAACCAAGAGTTTTTCGCCTCTCCTGGGTTAGCAGAGTCATTTCCGGCAACCATTTGACTGTAAACGTATGGTTCGGTTTTATGTAAGGTTTGCACGTCTTGTAAATAAGCTGGTGTGATTTTGCTGTAATATTCATATGCTTTTTCACCACGACCGATCATGGCTTCTGAGATGGTAATCCATGGGTTGTTATGACAGAAAATACCGGCATTTTCTTTATATCCAGGAGGATACGAAGTAATTTCACCTAAGTATTTGTTGTAACTACTAAAAGCGGGTTGGTTTAGCATAATGCCAAAATCAGTCGATAAGTGTTTTTCGACAGAATCAAGGGCTTGTTTTACTTTTCCATTATCAAGTCCTACACCAGCCATGGCACAGAAACCTTGTGATTCTATGAATATTTTACCTTCTTCGTTTTCGTTACTGCCTACTTTTTCACCTCTTGAATCATAGGCCCTTAAGTACCATTCGCCATCCCATGCATGTTGCTCTATGGTGCTGCGCATTGTGTCGACGTGGGCCAAACAAGAAGCTGCTAATTCGAATTTACCTAGCTCTAAGCATAGATCCACAAATTCTTGGCCATACAGAACAAATTGTCCGGCAATCATGACTGATTCAGCAACATCCGAAGCGCCACGTTGGGTCGTTTGATAAGACTCATTGGGGTTTTCAGAGAAGCAGTTGAGGTTTAAACAATCGTTCCAATCTGCACGGCCAATCAAAGGTAATCCATGTGGGCCAAGGTTATTCACCACATGATTAAACGCACGAACTAAGTGATCAAAATGATCGTGTGTGGCTTCTTCTTGGTCATCGTAAATAACCATTTCATCCAAAATGCTGAAGTCACCGGTTTCTTTAATGTAATTGGTGGTAGATAACACCATCCACATTGGATCATCATTAAAGTTGCCACCAATATTGGCGTTACCTTTTTTAGTCAATGGTTGATATTGATGATAAGCCGAACCGTCAGGTTTTTGTGTAGCTGACAAGTCTAAAATACGCTCTTTTACCTTGTCTGGCACCATATGGGCAAAACCAATCGTATCTTGGTTTGAGTCTCTGAAGCCCATCCCACGGCCGATCCCAGATTCATAAAAAGAAGCACTACGAGATAAATTAAAGGTCACCATATTTTGATATTGATTCCAGATATTTATCGCACGATTAAATTTATCATCTGGGGTATCAACGCTAAATTTTGTCAGTAAGTTATGCCAATAATCATTTAACTTTTTAAGTTCGTCATTTACTTTTTCATGGGTGTCAAAACGTGCTGCCAATGCTTTAGCTGGAGTCTTGTTTAAAACGTTTTTAGACTCCCATTTATCTTCAACTTCTACTTCAATGTAGCCTAAAACAAATTCTAAGCTTTGGCTTTCGCCTGGCGCTAATTTTAGTTTTAAATGCTGAGAGGCAATAGGAGACCAACCTCTAGCAAATGAGTTGGTAGATTGCCCATTTTCAACTACCTGAGGACGGTCAAACCCTCGGTATTGACCTAAAAAGCTTTCTCTATTGGTATCATACCCATCTAACTCACGGTTAACTGAGTAAAAGGCATAGTGGTTTCGTCGCTCACGGTATTCGGTTTTGTGATAAATCGTACTGTCTTCAACTTCAACTTCGCCGGTTGATAGGTTTCGTTGGAAATTAGCGCCGTCATCTTCTGCATTCCATAAACACCACTCAATAAAAGAAAACACATCAACTGTTTTTTCAGTATCATTGTTATTGGTGACAACTAAAGAATGTACCTCAGCTTTCGTATCTAAAGGAATAAAGCTGGTAACTTGGGTGGCAATCCCGTTTTTACTCGCATTAAAACGGCTATATCCCATACCATGACGGCAAGAGTATTCGTCTAATTCTGTATTAACGGGTCGACCTGTAGCCGACCAGAAATCGTTTTCATCTCGAATGTAAAAATAACGTCCACCATTATCCAGTGGCACGCTGTTATAGCGATACCGAGTTAATCTACGAAATTTTGGATCTCTATCAAAACAGTATCCACCGGCAGTGTTAGAGATTAAACCGTAGAAACCATCATTACCTAAGTAATTGATCCAAGGTGTTGGTGTATAAGGTGTGGTGATGACATATTCGTAATTGGCGTCATCAAAGTAACCAAATTGTTCGTTCGTTTTATTCGTTTGCATGTTTAAAGGTCTCGTTCTGGCAATGTTTGCCAATCAAAAGTGTGTTAATTATTCGGTTACTAATTTTGCTTCGTTTCTACGATCAATTAGGTCGTTTGTCATTTGGGTTTGCATTTTGTCTGTAATGGGATAGAACATCATTAAAGCTGCGCCAGCAAAACCAAATGCGGCAGGAATAAAGCTCATTAACAATGTCATGCCCGGTAAAGATGCTTCAACCGTGCTCGGATCCATGCCGTTGTAGCCATAACTTGCTAATACAACCAACATCAGTGCACCTGCAAATCCATTCCCGGTTTTTTGTACAAAAGTCCCTGCGGAATAAATTAGTCCAGTCGCACGTCGTCCATTTAACCACTCGTTGTAATCAGCAGAATCACCTAACATAGAGAAAAATAAAATTGGCATCATGGCGGCAAAAAATTCAGCACTGCAACCCAGAATGAAGATAGTATTCACATCATTACCGGGTACCCAGTAGAATCCACAAGTAAGCAAACTACTTATAACAAGCGATAAAATGAATAAGGTTTTTCTACCGATTCTTTTAGCGATAAAACTAGTACACAAAGCGGACAAAATAGAAACTAAGAGTAGGGCTGCAAAATATTTACCAGCCATTAGCTCATCACCCACGTAATATTTGAAGTAATAAGCCACTACGCTGATTTTAATACCATTGAACATCATGGTTAAAAAGCCTAAACCAAGCAAAATTAACCAGGGTTTGTTGGTAATTAAGTCCAACATGTCTTGTTGTACGCCAGAACCTTTTTTACCTTCACTTTCTTTATTTTGTTTTAATAAACGTTTTACGAATAACACCATTGCACTCATGATGATCACAAACAGTAGGCCTGTTTGCCAATTTCGATAGTAAAAGAATAAGGAAATAGCAATAAGCGGTAGTAAAATGAATGGCAGTTGTTTACTCAAGTCGGTTAACTCACTTAGTAAACTATTTTGTTGTTTAATAACAGGGGTGACACGTTCTTTCGTTGTGGCAACTGAAATCACCATTAGGGCCATCAATAACCCAGCAAATACATACATAGTATATTGGTAGCCTTGGGCATCGTTACCGTTGCCAAAATAAGCTACTAGATTTGGTAAGAATTTAAGAACAAGTAGACCACCAAAGAACGCTCCGGCAAAACGAAAGCCTGATAAACTGGTTCGCTCGTTGTCATCTTCTGTCATTACACCCATTAAGGCTGAATATGGAACGTTATTAACGGTATAAGCCAAGGTTAAGCCAATATAGGTCACGTAGGCATAGACTAGTTTGCCGCTGTCACTTAAATCTGGAGTGGTAAAACACAGCACCATAAACAAACATAGGAAAGGGGTAGACCAAAATATCCAAGGACGAAATTTCCCCCATGAAGTATTGGTACGATCTGCAATCATGCCCATTATGATGTCTGTTACCCCATCAGAAAGCCTAACCACTAAGAACAATATTGCAGCCGATGAAGCTGCTATACCAAAAGTATCGGTGTAAAACACAGCCAAATAAGCTAAAGCGCCACGCCAAACTAGGTTTGCAGCAGCATCTCCCATGGCATAGCCAACTTTTTCATATAGTGGTAATCGAGTCATACGGTTTTCACCTCAGTGATTGAAACTAACGTTATCGCGAACATTTGAAGTTCCTTTTAATTATTATTTTGTTTCGTTTTGCGGCGATTAACTTGCGTTATATTCCTCAAAATTAACAATATCAAAACTAAGAAGGACTAAAATAATCCATAATGTAAACGTTTTCAAGAAAAGTTTGATTAATTTGTTAATTTAAAGTGAACTTTTGTTTGTTTTAATAATGGCTAGCTTTTTAATATAAAGCAGCCCTCTTAATCAAAGATAAATATTAAATGTTATCGATATGTTGCAGAGCCTTATATGAGAGAGGGTTGTTAATCATCAAAACATTGGTTTTCTTGAAAACGATTCCATTATTAAGTGCGCTAAAATAGGTATTTTCTATCTTGTTACTTGTTTGGAGTTTGACAGTCGATAAAGTTACTAATCGTTAATCGAGGGGGATTCTTTGCCCCTGAACTAACAAAGGTGGCGGGTATAGAGCCTGAATGTAGTGAGTTACGCCTGTAAAATATGATTCGATTAAACACGCCAGCTTGTTCTGATATGCGCTCATATAAGGCGGTGTTTCCATTAATGTAACCGTCAGTCTTTTTGGGAATATTAGGTCCACCGTTTTCAGACTCAAGTGAACGTAAGTATTCAATCTGTCTAGATTGATCGATCATTTCGTAACCCGTCTTCTTGTGGCGATAAAATGATGTTCCACCTAATTCCCCTTGAAATAGGTAATGAACAGCAGCAAGTCCGTTCTTATCTAGTGAATCAAAGTGTGGAATTTTTTGTAGCAAGTTTAATTTTTCTGGAGGAGTGGTTACGATGGAGTAGTGACTAACAGGAAATGTTAACTCTGAACTAGGAAGCTCAAAAAACTCGATCAATGTGTCTTTTAACGTGTTGAGAATAAGGTTTTGATAGGACTTAGGTGTTGGGGCCCTTACACCTGGATAATAAGGAGAGTTTTGCTCAAACTTTAAGGTTTTGCTGTATTCAATGAGTTCATCAATTTGTTCAATAAAGTTATCTACCACTAGTATTGGGGCTTGCTCATTTCCAAAATAGTGTTTACTCATCCTAATATTGGTGCTTGCACTAAGTTCCATATATGTCATTACACTTTACATCATTATTAATGGTTTTATATTACTAGGGATTTAATCTTCAGGATACAAAAAAGGCCACTTAAAAAAGTGGCCTTTGCATTTTAGATAATACTAAGATTTATCTTAGAAGTTATAACGTACACCGACTTGGTAACGAGCACCTAGGTCTGACAAGTTCCAGATTTGACGAATTGAACGGCCGTGACTACGGCTGTTTTCTTCTGTTAGGTTTAAACCTTCAAAAGAAACGGTTAATTCATCATTCACTGCATAACTTACGTTAAAGTCTAACTGAGCAAATGCTTCGATATACTCTGGGCTTCGTGAGCTACCTCTAGAAGTACTGTTAAGGTATTCATCACGCCAGTTATAAGCTAAACGGGCTTGAATAGCGTCCTTTTCATACATTGCGACTATGTTAGCAGTGTCACTCAAACCAACTAAAGCAAACTGAGAAACACTTGGGCTACCAGTATCGTCAAAGCCAATGTCACCACGTACAGTCGTATAGTTAGCTGCTACACCAAAACCAGTGTCACCAAAGAAGTGTTGGGCTGCTAACTCGAAACCATAAATTTTAGCTTCTTTGTTATTAACCGGCTTACTGGTTAAGAAAGTCATTACAGGATCGTCATTATTTGGATGCACATCATACTTAGCCGCAATTCCTTCAGAGAAAGAAATACCTGGTTGGTAATCAGCAGCACCATTCGGGAAGTCTTGAGGGTTATCAATAATTACCGTCATAGTAAATAGTGATGTTTCATCAACTTGCACACCTAAATCATTAAGTGCTGCGGTTGCCGCTAACGCACGAGGACCAGCAGTTACATCACGTAAATCGAAGTGAGATTCTTCAACTTGCTCTGTACCAATAAAGTTTTTAACACGTTTTTCATAGAAACCAACCGATACATAACTTGAATCATCAAAGTAATACTCTAAAGATAAATCAAAGTTGTTAGATTGTAATGGTACAAGTGCAGGGTTAGACGCTGAGGCTGTCGCTGAACCGCCTGTAGCCGCTGGACCATTAGTGCTAATGCCTGTTACCGCAGCGCGCAATTGGCTATAACCAGCACGAGCTATGGTTTGGCTAAATGAAGCACGAGCTTTCAATTCTTCTGAAATAGCTAAGTCAAAATCTAAGCTAGGTAACAAGTGGTCGTATGAAGTTTCACCAGTGATAGCTGTTACTTGGTCAGACAACTCATAGAAGTAATCGTTGTTGTCACCCCAAACAATAGCCGTGTTTTGTAATGAGAACGAAGTTGATTCTACGTCAGTACTTTCATAACGAACGCCGGCTAAGAAGTTTGCTTCCATACCTGCAAGTTCACCGTTTAAAGCTACTTGAGCATAAATTGCAGTGGTATCTTCTTTAACTAGGTGGTTTTGTGAGAAATCAGGGTTGTAACTGTAGTCGTGACCATAAAAACCTTCTGCCCAAGCTGCTGCGCCGAAGGTGTCAAGTTGCCAACCGAAACTATCAATACCTGTTGTATTGTAATCTTCAAATCCGCCTAACACATCAATGTCACTAACGAGGCTAGATGGGATATCTTGTGGGTTACTTACGCCCCAATCACCCAAAGCCATATAGTTTTCTGAATAAGTTTGTGCCATTTCCATAGAACGTGTTTCAACACCAAAATCAAAACGACCTTCGTCAAATTCGTAAGTACCGTCAACTTTAACTTGTTGGATATCAGTTTCTTGAGCACTCCAGTGACTACGTAATACCTGACTACCTACATCACCCACATCAGCTACACCGTTACCATTACCTTTAGTTGTATCATGAACAATTAATTCAGTAACAGGTAAGTCAGCCATAAAGTTCATTGTTTGATAAAAACCAATTGGTGTTGCAGCTGCAAAATCTAAATTACCACCAGCTTTACCTGCGTTAGGTGAGCTATCCATGTTTGAATCATGGAAATCAAAACTTAAAGCGAAGTCATCATTAACTCGGTACTCTAAGTTTAAACCAATTGAACTAAGCGTATTTTCTTGAGCAGTGAATACTGAATTACCATTGTTATCTTTGGTACCAATAGCATTGCCATCATCGTCAAAGCCACTCACGTCTTCAGAAATAATAACTGCTGTAGCAACTGGTTGGTCTGTATCAAAGGTTACATTGTGAGTGTTACGAGTAAACCAAGCGTTTTTAGTATATTGAGTTTTCTCAAGATCATTATTCGCGTAGGTATAATCAAGTGTTGCAGTAAAGGTGTCAGTTGGCGCAAATTGTAATGTTACTTGAGCGTTATCACGTACACGTTTGTCGTCATGTACTTGATAGCCTACGTTATTAGGCATACCAAATAACTGTCCAACAGCTGGCGGGTTAGTAATTGTTCCATTTACACCAGAACGGTTACCAAGAGAGCTTTCATCTTCCCATACTCCAATACGCCAATCATTTTCGGCAAAACGACTTGAACCACTGTCACGCTCTTGGTGACTAACGGTTAAACCCACGCCCCAAACGGCGTCATCACTTTTATAACTAAAGATACCAGATAATTCTGGGGTGACATCGTCACCAGTGCGGTTAGTGGTATCCATCACTGCTTTAGCACCAACACTTGCACTGAAACCTTCTTTACCTGCAAGAGGTTTAGCAGTAATGATGTTAATAGTTGCACCAATACCACCAGTTGCAATATCTGCTTTACCAGTTTTATAAACTTCAACTGCTCGAACACTTTCAGATGCTAAGTTAGCAAAATCAAATGCACGAGACGTACCTTGGTTGTTAGCAAAAGCACCAGCAGCAGGCATCATACGGCCGTTTAGAGTGATCATGTTGTTGCCAGCACCAAAACCACGTACTGTAACTTCTGAACCTTCACCATTGTTTCGGCTGATTGAAACACCCGTAATACGTTGTAATGATTCAGCTAAGTTAGTGTCAGGGAATTTACCAATATCTTCTGCTGATATAGCATCTACAACACCAAGTGATTCTTTTTTGGTGTTCATAGACTCAGCCATACTCGAACGTAAGCCGCGTACTTCAATAACTTCGTCCGCTTCTTGTGCCATTGCAGGCGCAATAACCGCTGAACCTAACATTAAGCCAATGCTTTTGGCGAGTATAGAGTGTTTAAATTGAGTGTGTGATCTCATGAATTAAATACCTTTAGTTGTTTTTTGTAGTTGTGTGTGTGTGGTTTACGAATTCATCTCAGAGCTATAAAAACTCTTTCTGTAAACGTTTTCAAACGTTAAATTGTTGGTTAATTATTGTCAAACAGTTTGTTAATTAATTTATACATATATTTAACACTTTTCCTTGTCTGTCTTGAATTTGTTGGCCTGTGGATTAGGCATAGATCAAATATTATTTTCCTAAACTTTTAGCATCACTTGTTATTATGTGTAATTAACTTTGGTTGGTGTACTAACCGATTCGTTTTACATTTTAAAAACTTCTGTGGTTTATTTTTTTCCCTTCTAGGAAATGAATAGTCTACTAAAGTTAGCAAGTTTGAAAGCATTATTTATTTACATTTTTGTAACAAGAGTTTATTTTTTTTAGTTTTATTTCTTAGCTTGACTAAATTTAGAGGGTTATTTTTAACGATTTTTAAGCGATTATAAGGATTGTTTAAATAGCAATTTAGCATTGGAAATTTATAACTTGCAGATTCAAAATACTTTATTCGATTCAGGCGAATTTTTGTCTCTTAGCCGCCAGTCAGCGGACTTATTTGAAAAGCCATTTAGTTTTTATATAGATGATCACACTTTAGTGAATGTTTTAGCGCCGGGTATTATTTGTTTCGAGCCAATTAGTGTTGGAAACAAAGATATTATTTATTCTTGCGGTGTACATGGAAATGAAACAGCGCCCATCGAAATATGTGATGCATTAGTGAAAGACATTCTATTGGATAAACTAAAGCTTAGTCAGCGATTGTTAATTATCTTTGGAAATTTAAAGTCAATGGATCTTGCCCAGCGTTTTGTGACTGAAAATATGAATAGATTATTTGGATTGCCAGCTGAAGATAATATTTCTAGCGATGAAATGGTTCGAGCTAGACAAATTGAATGCGCTGTAGAGAAGTTTTACATCACTGATAGCCAAGATAGAGAACGGATACATTACGATTTACATACCGCAATTCGATCGTCAAAAAATGATAAATTTGCGGTATATCCTTACTTACACGAAAAACCTTGGGATAAATCCCAATTAGAAGTTTTGCTCGCTTGTGGCGTTAGTACCATTCTTTTGTCTGGAAACCCTACCAATACTTTTAGTTATTTTTCATCAAGGAATTTTGGGGCCCACTCTTTCACAGTTGAACTCGGAAAGGTTAAATCTTTTGGTAAAAATGATATGCAGAACTTTACCCAAGTCGTGAAGACTCTTAGGCAGCTAATTTCGTCACTAAACGTTAAGTTCAAATTGTTTGATGCTGAAGACTTCCATATATTTAAGGTGAATCAAGTGATTAATAAAAGTCAGTTGGATTTTAGGCTTAACTTCGCAGATGATTTAGCTAACTTTAGTGATTTCCCCAAAGGCACTGTTTTAGCCTCTGAAACAGGATGCGAATACAAAGCTCAATATGATGGCGAAGCCATTGTTTTCCCCAATGCTGGCGTGGAAGTGGGGCAGCGGGCAATGCTAACTGTCATACCTACTCGTATTTAATGGAATTGATATAAAGTCAATTCACAATGTTTTACAACTGATATCTTGATTGCTTATTACATGGCCATTAGGGTAATGCAATAAACATGTTATTAAATAGGAAGCATTAAAATGATCATGACAACGACTAGTCAACTAGAAGGTAAGAATATTGAGCAATATGTGGGAATAGTGGTGGGTGAAGCCGTTATGGGCGCTAATATTTTTAAAGATATTTTTGCCTCAATTAGGGACATTGTTGGTGGTCGCTCTGGAGCCTATGAAGATGAATTAACTAAAGCTCGTAAAATTGGTTTTCAAGAGCTTGAAAATGAAGCCCGTTCAATTGGCGCAAATGCTGTGATAGGTATTGATATTGATTATGAAGTTGTCGGCAAAGGGGGCTCTATGTTGATGGTAAGTATTAGTGGAACCGCCGTTAGATATACAGACAAATAATACAAAGAGAAACAGCACAGGCATTGTGCTGTTTTTATCTTATTAACGACTACATTTTACAGTATCTATCTATAAATGATTGATGTGTGGGCAGTTTTTCAACTACTTTATTAATATTATTTCTAAAATTAGTTAAAAAATTTGTGAGCTCTTGGTCACTCATAGCATGAACTATTGGGTGGTAACTTTCAGGTATCACTCCTTGGCCAAACATCACTTGTGTCCAAGAGTCGACTCTGAAAATTTCTCCGTCAATCTGCATGGCTTGAGCACTTTCTTTAAACAGCTTAATTC
>NZ_JBPOFP010000065.1:0-27101 GCF_051252315.1 Paraglaciecola sp.
CGTAACAGCCGCAATAAACTTATAAAAACTAAAAGCATGCATTAAAAATAAAACACTAAGGGCAAGCGCATAATCTAAAGTTAACTTTAAGAATGGTAGTTCAAATTTAGGCTCAGCCTCTATTATTGAGAAAATGATTAAAACTGCACTCAAAATAATAAAGTTCTTACTGGCGATTGTTGTAAGTTTTCCTGCTTCGAAGTATGCATTAAGTTTTTCAGTTTGCACTGTGGTTTCCTAAAAAATGTAACGCCCGCTTAAGCGGAAAAATATTGTTGGCTAAAATGTTGAACGGAGTGAAAACAGCCAACTGTATTTTTTCCGTTTAAAGCGCTTGTTATGTACCTTTTTGATTTTTAAGCAGGATATACTGACTAGAAAAGTCTTCAGCAACATCACGACTCTCAGTAATAGTAATGCTTTCATTGTTATATTGAGCATTGCTAGTCCAATTATATGAACCATGGATTACCTTATTTAAATCGATGATACAAAACTTATTGTGCATCAATTTTTTACCCCAACGCGAATTAGGTGAAACCTTAATATATTCGATCCCTTTTTGGTCGAATGGAAGTCCATATTTTTCAGTCGTTTCGTCATCATTAACTATGATTCTGACATTGACACCTTCTAAGTGTTTTACTCTTAGTTCATTTGCTAAATCTTTATCAGTAAACCAAGCCACAGCAACCCAAATAGTAAATTTGGCAGTTCTAATGCTTTCTAATATTTGGCTTTTTATTTCCTGAAAATGTGCCTCTATAACAATAGGATCTTCTAGAGCGCCACCTGTTACTTGATAAATATCTGAGTCATTTTTCTCTAATGTATATCCATCATGTTTAATAATACTATGAATTTTAAGTGCTACTTCATCAGGTTCATCGACTTTTCTACTATCAGTTAACGCTTCAACTAGGGCTTTGAAATAAGTAGTTCCATTAACTTTTTTTAAAGTCTCATATGCATATTCATTTCTAGACCAAGCATTTGGAAGCCCACCACTTCGAAAAACATATTCATCTATTATACCGAAGTTATTGAAGAATTTTATAAGATCAGGTCCTGATAAGTATGGCGTTGATGCTCCATCTCCAGTTACAAATGGCGTAAGTGCATTTATTGTCAGGTCTGATACTTTCAACTTGAAATACTCTCCATTATTCAGAGTTCAACACTTGGTACATAACAATTTATTAGACGTCAAAACGTCGTGTTTAAACACGACATTATGTCGCATATTTTTCAGGCTAGTTTTTTACACAGCCTCTATATATCTCTTTTATAAATGTTTTTTGCTATTCAAGCAAAACATACTTGTTGAAATACCCCAAACTCAATAGGAATCACGTTCACTCTACTCTAAAGACAACGAAACCCGATAATTTTCGTGGCGAAGCCATGCTTTTGATTTTTCTCGCGAATCAAAGCTCGCCGATTTTTTGCTGAATTAAGTGGGTCAATTGGCATGGATAGCCAATTGAGCTTTTGGCCGTCGGGAACGGCTAAAAGCGGCCTACTTAATTCGGCAGAAAATTGGATAAAGAGCTTTGTTGGAGCGCGGCTTTTCTTGTGTACTTCTTTTAGCTGTTGAAAAGAAGTACATCGCCCAGCAGGGATGCTGGGTGAAAATCCGCAATGGATTGCGGTGAACGAAGTGAATGCTTTTGACTTGTGAGCAAAGCGAATGCTTTATCGCGAAGCGATGCATTGTGAGCAACGCGAATGCTTGGTGAACGCAGTGAATAAAGTGCGCGCAGCACATGCTTTTAAAAACAAAAAAAAAGAGCCGCTATTGCGGCTCTTTGTTGTATCACTCAATAAAACTAGAAATCGTATTTAACCGACAGACTCAACTTAGTGCCTTTGGTTGAAGAGCGTAACAACACATCTTCAAATTCAATTTCTTTTTGTTGATCTAACAAGTTCTGAACTTTAAAGGTTATCGTTGTATTAAAGTTTGGATAATACTTGTAAACCGTGTCCAATGAATGGAAAGGTTTTTCGTAACTATCATCAAAACCATCAATACCTGGGATCAAAATTCGCTCACCAAATACGTTATAAACTACAGACAAAGAATGTTCACCATTGTCTGAATCAAAACCACCTTGAAGGTTGGCAACATATTGTGAGTGACCTGTTAACCTACGAGTTAAGTTTGTCACTGCCGCAGACAAGCCCGTTTGCTCAACAATATTGTTACGGTCTAACTCTATCTCTGAATCACTTAAGGTTAAGTTACCCGATAAGAAAATATTGTCCCACACACCTTGGCCGACAAACGCTAAGTCTTGTAAGAACTCTATTTCTAAACCATACAACTCACCAGATTCAGCATTTGCGATTTTAATTAGAGGAGGACCATCCTGAGCAGGGGACTGTACCGACTCAATTGGGTTTTCCATATCTTTATAAAATAAACCAACCGATAAGTTGTTCCCTGCTTCACGATACCATTCCCAACGTAAATCATAATTGATGATAGACGTAGTTTTAATTCCAGGTGTTCCCTGAATTGGAAAATCAGTCAATGGGTCGATATAAGTTGAAGATGAAACTTCACGTAAATCAGGACGTACCACCGTTTGACCAATGTTAAACCTAAACTGCTGACTTGCATCAGGGATATAAGTTAAGGCTAAAGCAGGATAGAAATCATCCTCTTGGAAAGCCAACTGTGCGCGGTCTGCTTCATCAGGTAAGTCAATTTGGTTAGTACGAGGGTCGAATGGAGCCACAACCTGACGGAAGTCTTCAAAACGAGCTCCACCACTGATACGCCATTTTCCTTGGTAGAATAAATCTGCTTCTACATAAAACGCATCAACCTTTTGCGCAGCGACATAGTCATCACCAGCAATTGTGGTGTCACGCAAAATAGCTCGACTACTAAAGTTAGTCGGGTCTGACAACACACTGTCGCTTAATATCGTGGAAAACGAATTACCTGCTAACAAACTACCGTCATTAAAAGCACGAGTATTAATGTCAAAACGACGGTTATCTGATGTACGGGTTTTAGTTAAGAAATCGCCACCAAATTTAAACTCCATTTCCCAGTCTTTAGTTGAAGTTGGGTAAGTGAAGTTATAACCATAGTTTTCAAGTCTATCGTGTAGATTCTGGAACGAATAACGAGCAGCAGTTGGGGCATTGTTTAATGAAATAGAATCATCACTAGCAAATATTCCATCTAGGTTAGTATCACTAATAACAAAACGTGATTCCACATTACCTGGCGCATAACGTGTTGAACGCCCCAAAGAATATTTCCAATCTAAACCAGCAAAGTTAAACTTAGGAAAAGTGTGCATGCCACGTATTTGATTGGTATACATGCTACGTTCTTCGTATTCAACTTCTACATCACGAATTCGTAGGCCTTCAGCCAAATTTAAGTTTTCTGTATTACCAAACTTTTCACTGATTTCATCTTTGGTGTCGTTTAACACAATCAAGCTGTAATCAATTTTATGGTTACGGTTATAATCCACACCAAGATTTAACATGTTTGACCATTTCACTGTGTTTTCAGTCACAGAAATTTCGTCAAAAAAACGTACGATATTAATTGATTCTTGAACTCTGTCAGCCTGTTGTAACTCATATTCTTCAGATACAGAGGTTTCATTATCGTAACTTGTGGTCCATAAGAAACCGAGCCTAAAATCGTCAACGTCAGTACTGTTACCCACTGAAAAGCTCACACCAGCATCTGGTCCTACGCTTTCTGCTAACGGATCATAATCTCGATTGACATCACGTAACAAAGTCAAAGCCACATCTTGATCTAAATTATCTAGAAACTGTTTACTGTCCCAGCGATCTTGAATTGAAGCAGGTACGGCGCGAGTGCCATCATCTTTACCTTGCCAATCTTTATCACCACCATTGTAACCTAACGCATCACCTGAATTTTCAGTGTTGTAAGCTAAGCTACCAGACATATTAAAGATAAAATCTGCCGGTATGGTTTTTAATCGAATATCAACGTTACCACCACCAAAAGACGCGGGCATTGAAGGTGAATAAGATTTTTGCACCGACAGACTCTCGATAATATCTGAAGGGAATAAATCTAAAGGGATAACGTTACGTGTTGGATCTGGGCTTGGAACCGCAGCACCATTTAGTTGAGTACTTGAATAACGCTCACCTAAACCACGTACATATATAAATTTGCCGTCAACTAGGGTTAACCCCGTTACACGGCGAAGTGCAGAAGCGGCATCACTATCACCGGTTCTAGAAATTTGTTCGGCGCCAAGAATATCTGCTACAAAGGCTTGATTCTTTCGCTCTTCGATAACAGCAGTTGCTGTACCTTTTAATCTTGTTCCGGTAGTCACAACTTCATCAAGCACATCATCGGCTTGTTGCGCAACTACACCTTGTGTCATTGCCATAGACGCAAGTATTGCAAGAGTAAGTTGTTTTACTGGAAACCTGTTTGCAGGCTTATTCATTTTGACCTCTTTAACTGCTCACTACTTTTGCAGTTTAAGTAACTGTGTAACCGTCACTACCTATTTGAAACGCAAGTGCGCTACCTAGGGCGATTAAACTTAGAAGATTCGCCATAGATAACGCATTTGTTAACTAACTTCGGAATGTTATTCCAAAAGACTGAGTCTTAATTAAAGCCCTACAGTCCAGTCAGCAGTCCAATCATTATCAGCATCTTTAACCGCACCGATGAAATCAACGGTAGTAAAGAAGCTTCCCATGTCAGACATAGACGTTGCAGTAGTGGTATCGATAGTATAAATACCATCTAATACCGCTGATTGGTCAGCTGCAGTAGAAGTACCTGCTTGTGCTGTGAACCAAGCTTCTTGGTCGAAGTCACCAGAGTTTTTAATGTTTTCACCACAAGCTAATACAGACGTTGCAAAGGTTAACTGAGTAGCACTTGTGCCATCCATGTTTTGCTCAAGAGTCGTGTCGCCATCTGATAAGTCAGCTTCGAAACATTCGCCCATGCCAGCAGGACCGGTTACGACAAAGTTATATAACTGAGCGTTAGTTTGGTCACGTAATAACACACCTTCAGAATCAGCGTCAGCCGTGTCAAATGTATTACCGATAATAGTCATGTTAGCAACTACTGGGTTTGAGAATTCAGTACCTGAACCACCATCACCGTCACCTTCAATACCACGGTTAGCATCTGAATTGTCATCAGCGTGTTTAACTAAAACGAACTGCATGTTGCCTTTAAAGCCGTTATCCCAATCAACTGAGTCATCTTGAATACCCGTTAATACAACATACTTGGCATTTACCGCACCACCGAAGAACTCAACACCGTCATCAGCATTTTTGTGAACTTGTAAATACTCAACAGTTGTACCAGAACCAACCGCACCAAAAGTGATACCGTTTAATTCGTTATCAGGTGCCACTTCGAAACCACCGTGCATAACACGTACATAACGTAATGTACCTGAGTTATCTTCATCGTCAGTTCCACCAAATACTGCACCTTCTTGTACACCTTCAACTTGAAGTGAACAATCAGTACCGTCTTGTGGACATTTAGTTGAGTTACCGTTACCTAAAATAACCATTCCACCCCACTGACCAGCAGTACCGTTTTCTAGACCGGCTTCTAAGCCACCAGCAATATGTTGGCTAGAGGTAAATGTAATTGGAGAAGTTGAAGTACCGTTAGCTTCAATTTTTGAACCACGGCTTACTACCAAATAATCGTTACCTGAACTACCGTAAACAACCACACCCGCTTCAACTGTTAAGGTTGCGCTGTCAGCATTGTCGCCACCCACAAATACAGCACCAGAAAGTGCGTAGTGGTTACCAGCAGTTAAAGTCAAATCAGCAGTGATGCGACCTGATACTTGACATGTAGTAGTAGAACCATCAACTTCAGCGATAGTTGTAGTGCCAGCAGGACAACCAGAAGCAGAAGCAACTACATCTATTTCACCGCCACCAAAACCAAATGCCCATCCTTGACGCCAATCATCAGCACCTACAGCGCCAATAAATTCGTTAGTGTCAAACCAAGCATCTAAATCAGCAGGGTTAGAACCCGCAGTTAATAAAGCACTTTCTGAGGTTAATGTACCGTCAATGTTTAAACCTAGGTTTGCACGATCTGCATAAGCAATAACTTGGTTATCAGTTTGCTCAGTGGTAAACCAAGGGTCTAGGTCAACAGCACCATCAGGCGATTTAAACGCTTCTGGACAAGAAATGACAGAGTTTGTAATAGCGATGTCGCCGTCAGCTAAGTTGCCTTGCACAGTTTCGTCAGTGTCCATTTCTAAACACTCGCCCATGCCCGCTGAACCGGTAATAAGCATGTTAGTAATAGCCGCGCCAGTTTGGTCACGTAACAAGACACCTTCAGAATCTGTGTCGTCAGTGTCAAAGTCGTTACCAATAATGGTAATGTTAGCCACTTTAGGAGAAGAGAACGCTTCGCCGTCACCGCCGTCACCGTCGCCTTCGATACCACGGTTAGCATCTGAGTTATCTGAAGCATGTTCAATATAAACATACTGCAACATACCGTTATAACCATTATCCCAATCAACTGAATCGTCTTGGATTGAAGTTAAAACAACGTGCTTAGCACTTACAGAACCACCAAAGAATTCAATACCGTCATCAGCGTTAGCGTGAACTTGTAAATAATCGATAGTCGTACCAGAACCCACACCACCAAAAGTGATACCGTTTAATTCGTTGTCTGGTGCAATTTCGAAACCAGCGTATTTAACTACGACATATTTAAGCGTACCTGAACTATCAGTATCATCACTTCCGCCAAATACTGCACCGCTACCAGCACCTTCAACCTGTAAAGAACAAGCTGTGCCATCTTGAGGACATTTAGTCGTAGGTGCGTTACCTAAAACAATCATGCCGCCCCATTGACCAGCGCCAACTTCGTCACCAATAACGTCATTAAAAGACGTAAAGATAATTGGCTCTGCTGCTGTACCTTCAGCGTTAAGTTCTGAACCACGACTCACTACTAAATAATCTGCACCGCTACGACCAAAAATGATAGTGCCTGGCTCAACGACTAACTCAACCGAGTCAGCATTGTCGTTACCAACAAAAACCGGACCTTCAAGTGCCCAAACTACATCTTTAGTTAATGTGATTGTGTTTGAGTTTGCGTCTGGTAATAAACGTCCTGAGATATTACGTACTTCTACAGTCTTACCTAAAGCATCTGATACTTGACCAGATAAAAATGAACTCGCTTCACCTGGACGAGTGTCATCAGGAGTAGTTGGAGTATCAGGTGTAGTAGGCGTTGTTGGATTAGTTATAACGCTGTTATCAACACTGTTATCAGTTGTGCTGTTATCAATATCACCTTCACTGATATTGATATCGCCACCACAACCTGCCAAAACTAGCGCCATTGATATTGCACTAGCTTTAAAAATATTCTTGAATTCCATCAGTCTCTCCAAATGCGAGTAAATATGTTATTTATGAAAACGCGAGAGAGGGTAACCAAGGAGCATGACAGTTTTGTTACATCATAAAATTGTCACAAAACTTTAATAAATGAGTATCTAGACGGAAGTTAATTAAATTTACCTGGCAGCATTTAAAGAAAGTAATAGCGCCTAAAGAACAAAACCCATTAACAACGAATTGTTAATGGGTTTCAAATATAATGACTTAAGCCATTAATCAAACATCTTGATTATGGAGCGAAGATACCTTTAATCATAAAGAAGAATACGATTGAAAGACCTGCACCTGCTGGCAATGTAATCACCCATGACACAACAATGTTACGTACCACGCCTAGATTAAGAGCAGCGATACCACGCGCCATACCTACACCTAACACAGCACCTACTAAGGTTTGTGTGGTAGAGATTGGTAAACCTGTACCCGATGCAATAACAACAGTACAAGCAGCGGCTAGCTCTGCAGCAAATCCACGACTTGGGGTTAAGTGTGTAATACCTTTACCGATCGTTGCGATAACGCGATGACCAAACAAGGCTAGACCAGCAACAATACCGATTCCGCCTAGTGGAAGGATCCACCATACTAGCGCAGCTTTTTTACCAATTTCACCACCACTTTCAACAATACTGACTACTGCAGCCAATGGCCCAATAGCATTAGCTACATCGTTAGAGCCGTGGGCAAATGCCATACAACAAGCAGTCACTATCATTAAAACAGCAAATACTTTTTCTACGTTGGCAAATTGGGTTTCTTTTTGCGCATTTAAATCTAACTTAATACGAGATACGAACCAACGCCCTACAAAACCGACTATCACTGCTATTCCGATAGCCATGAAATAACCTTGGTCAGCAGGAATATCTAAACCTACATGTTTTAAACCTTTTTTGATGGTTACCAAAGCCATTACAAATCCGGCTAACCCCATATAAAAAGGTACGTACCGTTTAGCATTTGCAAAAGGTTTGTCGGTATCAAAAATCAATTTTTGCGCTGATTGGAAAATTAAGAAAGCGATAAAGCCAGAGATAGCAGGCGTAATTATCCAACTACCGACTATGCCACCTACTTTGCCCCACTCAACAGCATCTGCGCTAACACCTACTGCAGCAAAACCAACAATGGCGCCAACAATAGAGTGAGTAGTAGAAACCGGCCAACCTAAGTAAGACGCGAACGCTAACCAGATACCCGCAGCCAAAAGTGCTGAAATCATACCAAACACCAATAACTCAGGTGTATTAGTAAAATACGCAGCATCAATGATGCCTTTACGAATAGTTGAGGTTACTTCTCCACCGGCTAGATATGCGCCAGCGAACTCAAATACCATTGCGATCAAAATAGCTTGTTTGATAGTTAATGCTTTTGAACCCACTGAGGTTCCCATTGCATTTGCTACATCATTGGCACCAATACCCCATGCCATTAAAAATCCAACCGCTGCAGCGATGATGATCAACGCAAAACCGTAATTATTAATAATATCCATTGTTAGAATCTCTTAATTAGCTAACATTAATTCAAGTCGAGAACCGACTCGTTCAGAAATATCGGCTAATTCGCCGACCCATTCGATGATGCTATATAAAAACATAACATCAACCGGGTTGAGATCCTTTTCAAGTGCTAGTAGCGAGCGACGCAAACTAATCTGTAATCCATCAGTATCGTCTTCGATTTCATCTAAACGTTCAATCATGTCTTCAACCAAACGTAATTCACGACCTTTAAAACCCGTTTCTAACAAATCATCTAATTCGTTAATCACTTTAGTTGCTTGACTCGTAGCATCGATACAACGTTTTAGATACGCCATGAAAGATTCTTGAATCTCTGTTGGAATAACTAACTGTCGTCCTAAAATACGTCCCGAGATATCTTTCGCTTTATTGGCTATTTTGTCTTGCTGAGTCAACAAATCTAAAACATCTTGACGTTGGATTGGCATAAAAATGCCCACTGGCAAACTTATACGCAATTCACGTTTAATTTCATCCGCTTCTTTTTCCAGAAGTGAAATATTTCTCTGCAACTCCTGCGCAGATTTCCAATCTTGTGCATAAACAGCATCAAAAAATGGTAACAACCCTTGGCTACACTTATGTACTAGGTTGATATGATCCTCGAGAGGTTTAAGTGGTGATTTTGCAAACACGCCTAAAAATGAATTCATTGGCATAATTATTCTCTTCAATGTTAAAACATCTGTGACAATTAACGATTTATAAGATCGAACATTGCCCGTTTAAGCCACGTTGAGTATATTCAATACTACTTAATGGCATGAATGGGGAACTCCCCTAAAACTACCCTGAATATAACAAATTCTAAACATTGAAATATTCAGCATACTTTTTATTTAGTCTAAATTACTTATAAACTTAATGCTTACATTTTGACAATAATACATTAGGCTACAGTAACCACGGCGAACACTTTATTACAGAAATGTGACACTTTTATGAAACCGATGATATTTACTTTAGTAGGACAAGATAAGCCTGGCTTAATTAACGACTTGGCGCAAACCGTTTATGAACTTGGCGGCAACTGGCTAGGCAGCAACCTATCCCATATGGCTGGGCACTTTGCGGGGTTTGTACAAATTAATTTACCCATCGAAAAGCACCCAGATTTAATCGACATTTTTTCTCAACATCCCCATTTGAAAATACATTTAATTGCAGCCCAAGAGGCCCCAAATAACCATGCCAAAACGGCTAAAATTGAAATTACCGGCAACGACCGCACTGGCATAGTGCAAGAATTGACCAATATATTGAATCAATTTAATTTGAATATAATGAAATTCGACTCAAGCTGCCAAAGCGCACCGAATTGGGGAGGCAATTTATTTAAAGCCAATGCAATCATTTCTATTGCAGTTGATTTTGATTTATTGGAATTAACCGAAAGCTTAGAGGCTGTGGCGGATGATTTAATGGTGGATATCGAAAAGTTATAGAATTAAAGAGCTGGCATGTGTATTGCTATCCTTAATTAAACAGTTATCTTGTTAAATGTGCAAAATATAATCAGTTAATTTAGCAAGATAAAATGTTAGAGTATTTTAATTACCTAATTCATTAAAGTGTCATAATCTCTAAGGACGATAGCTTCTTTTGCATACACCTAAAACGAAACATTTCATGGCAGATTTACCCAGTCACTATTATCCTCGAGAATTAAGTTGGTTATCGTTTAACCAAAGAGTATTACAAGAAGCAAAAGACACTTCTAATCCCATTATTGAGCGTATCCGTTTCTTGGGCATCTTTTCTAACAACTTAGACGAGTTTTATCGAGTACGAGTGGCAGATGTAAAACGTCAAATTTACATCTATTTGAATGAAGGCCAAACCGAACAAGCTGAGCAAACCAAACTTCAGATGGAGCAAATTCAGCAAAAAGTATCCAGTCTCACTAAAGACTTTGACAAAACCCATCTGGAAGTAATTAAAGGCTTAGCTCGCTACAACATTTTTTTGCTCGGTGAACAAGATTTAAACGACTACCATGCCAAGTGGTCCAAAGATTATTTTAGAAGCAAAATTTTATGTCATATTGCGCCTGTATTGCTGACAAAAAAAGTGAAGTTACTGTCTCGTCTGAATGATTCTGTGACCTACTTGTATATCAGAATTTTGCGCAATGAAAAGTCTGATGCCTATGCAGTAGTAGAAGTACCGACTCAGTACTTGTCTAGGTTTGTGGTGATCCCGCCGGAAGCAAGTCGTAAGAAAAAATATATCATGCTGCTTGACGATATTATTCGTCTAAACCTAGAGAGTATTTTTAAGGGGTTTATTGAGTTTGATGGGTTAGAAGCCTATTCATTCAAAATGACCCGCGACTCTGAATACTCACTAAATGACGAAATCGATGAAAGTTATTTAGATAAAATGTCTGAAAGCATGAAACAAAGATTGATTGCTGAACCTGTGCGTGTGGTTTACGACAGCAGAATGCCAGAGGACATGCTCAAAGACTTAAAGAAACGATTAAAAATATCTTCTTATGACAGCCTAAATGCCAGTGGCGCCTACCGTAACTTTAAAGACTTTATTGGTTTCCCTAATATCGGCCGAGCTTACCTTGAAAATCCTGAGCTGCCTGCTTTAACCAGCAAAGACTTTAGTGAATACGATACGGTATTTGACGCCATCACCGCTAAAGATATTTTATTGTATTATCCGTACCATAAATTTTTACATGTCACAGAGTTTGTTCGCCAAGCCGCGTTTGATCCAAGTGTTAAACACATCAGACTAAATATCTACCGAGTGGCCAGTGAATCTCTCATTATCAACTCGCTAATTGATGCGGTAGATAACGGTAAAAAGGTCACAGTGGTTATTGAGCTCAGAGCAAGATTCGACGAAGAAAATAATATTAATTGGGCGAAGAAACTGACAGACGCAGGGGTGAAAGTTGTATTTGGTATGCCAGCCCTAAAAATCCACAGTAAATTATGTGTGGTCACCCGAGAAGAAAAAAGCGAATTAATTAATTATGCCCATTTTGGTACTGGTAACTTTAATGAAAAAACTGCGAAGATTTATACTGACTTCAGTTTATTTACCCGTAATCAAGAGTTGGCCCAAGAAGCGGAGGACGTTTTCACTTTTATCAAGCAACCATACCGAAAACTGAAATTCCAGCATTTACAGGTATCACCGCTTAATACTCGTACTAAAATCCAATTATTGATCCGCCAAGAAATACAAAATTCGAAAGAGGGCATGAAGGCCAGTATTATCATAAAAATTAATAACTTGGATGATAAATCTTTAATAAATGATTTATACAAAGCCAGCCAAGCCGGGGTGAAAGTACGGGCAATTATTCGTGGTATGTGCTGTTTAATTCCTGGCGTAAAAGGCCTAAGCGAAAATATTAGTATTATCAGTGTAGTTGACCGTTATTTAGAACACCCAAGAGTGATGGTGTTTGAAAGTGCCGGAGAACAAAAGATGTTTATATCATCTGCCGACTGGATGACCCGAAATATGGACTACCGCATTGAAGTAGGTTGTCCGGTGTATGACCCTGATTTAAAGCAAAAAATTCTGGACATTCTGAACATTCAGTTCAAAGATACCCTGAAAGCACGAGTGATAGACAAAGATCAGTCTAATCATTACGTTAAAAGGGGAAACCGTAAAAAGTTGCGCTCCCAGATAGAAACTTACAAATATTTAAAAGCCAAAGAGAAGGATTAAAATGCCTAACGTTAAATCCGCATTTGAAAGTGTTGAAGAAAGAGACAACCGTCAAGTTGCGGCGTTAGACATGGGATCCAACAGTTTTCATTTAGTAGTGGCTCGTATTGTAGCCGACTCAGTACAAATACTGCACAGGCTGAAACCCAAGGTAAGACTGGCTGATGGTTTAGACAAAGATGGAAAACTGTCACCAGAAGCAATACAAAGGGGATTAGACGCACTTAATCTTGTTTCAGAGAGTCTGCAAGGTTTTAACCCAGATTACGTCAGAGTGGTGGCAACTCACGCACTACGTAAAGCCAATAATGCTAAAGACTTTATCAAAGCTGCAAAAAAAGTATTCCCTTTTCCCATTGAAGTGATCTCAGGAGTGGAAGAAGCCAGACTGATCTATCAAGGTGTGGCTCATACCAATCATTTAGAAGGTAAACGCTTAGTCGTTGATATTGGAGGTGGTTCTACCGAATTCATCGTGGGAGAAGGATTCGAAACACTCATACTTCGAAGTATACAAATGGGTTGTGTGAGCTATACCAATAAATACTTCAAACAAGGCGAACTAACACATAAGGCTTTTAACAAAGCCATCACCAGTGCCCAACAAGCATTAGAGTTAATTGATAAAAAGTACATCAATATTGGTTGGCAAGCGTGTATAGGTACTTCAGGTACCATAAAAGTGATTGTAGAATTAGCCTCCCACTTAGATGGCACCAACCGAGACAACAAAGTTTCGTTAAGCGATTTATATACATTAATGGAGCTATGTTGCGCCGCACGCAATAGCGAAGACCTAGCCTTAGAAGGTTTATCTGAAGATCGAAAACCTGTTTTTGCTGCCGGTTTATCCATACTCATTGGTATATTTAAAAGTTTAGATATCTCTGAAATGGAATTTTCTTCTTCTGCCCTGAGGGAAGGTGTTTTGTATGAAATGGAAGATAACCTAAAACATCAAGATATTCGTGAGCGCAGTGCGCAAAGTTTAGCCACTCGCTACGACGTTGACGTAGCCCACGCTAAGCGAGTTCTATCCACAACGACTTATCTATATCAACAAGTGAAAAAGTCGTGGAGTATTAATAACCAGGAGTTTAAAAACTTACTAGGCTGGGCGGCTTTATTACACGAAGTCGGCCTACAAATTAACACTCGAGGGATCCAACGGCATTCTAGTTACATATTACATAACGTAGATTTGCCTGGTTTCAGTCAAGAGCAACAAATTTTACTTGCTACCCTAGCCCGTTTTCACCGAAAAAAAATTAAACTAGCAGAAATGCCAGAATTTACTACGTTTCAACAAGGCCAAGTTTATAAGCTAATTGCACTCTTACGTATCGGAGTATTGCTGAATATAAAACGCCAAGATGATATTCTTCCTGAAATTTTAATTAGAGCAGACGGTTCTCAATTATACGTGCAATTTCCTGAAGGTTGGTTAAATAAGAAACCAGTATTTAGCGCCGATATCGAACGTGAAAGTTTATATATTCGAGAATTGGGCTTCGAATTAATTTATGAGTAATCAATATTCATGTGTCAAATAGTAGAATAGAGAGTAAGAATGAAATTTTCTGAAAATTCTGATCAGGCGGTCAGTTATCTTCGTCAAGCAGTGCCGACTATGATGAAACACAACATAGTCCCAAATCCATTAAATTACGCCTTATGGTATAGCTACTTCTCTGAAGCATTTCCTAATTTAAAGAAAGAGCTAGATCAGGTCATTGAACGTTATGGCACCTGCCCTCCAGAGATCGGCGAAACGCTTTTTATCGAACACATTAGTCAACTAGAGGACGAAGACAACGAGAGTTTAGTCACCTTTCAAGAAGCATTAGTGAAATTAGTGGGCAATTTATCTGACTCCTTAGAACAAACGGCTGCCGAAACGACTAACTTTTCTCAAGCGTTAAAAAACAATATTACTGAGTTAGAAGCCCATCAAGTTGACGATACTGTCACACCAGTATTAACTCAATTAAGCGCTAACGCCACTGCAATATGTGATGCGAATGATGCTTTTAAGGGTAAACTTTCTGCTGCCCAATCTGAGATACTCACCCTTAGAAAAGAGTTAGAAAATAGCCGGCGAGAAGCCAGTACAGACTCACTGACAGGTTTATATAACCGACGAGCTTTGGAGTCGACTTATAGGCAAATTAATCTCACAGCGTTACCAAATGAAAGTATCTCTTTTATTCTAATGGATATTGATCATTTCAAAATGTTTAATGATACACACGGGCATTTATTAGGTGATCAAATATTGCAATTCGTAGGTGCTTTCTTAAACGAGAAATGTGCAGATCCTGCCATAGCCTTTAGATTTGGCGGTGAAGAGTTTGCTATTTTATGTCCGGCTCTTAATATTAAACAAGCAGAAGAACTAGCTAACAACATTCGTACTAAGCTTGCTACTATCCCCTTTAATAACAAACGTACAGGCACAAAAATTCCGCCTGTTACCGCTTCATTTGGTGTCACTCAACAAAAAGATGAAGATATCTTACTAAATATTATCGATCGCGCTGATAAAGCACTTTATGCGGCCAAAGAAGCAGGAAGAAATAAAGTAGTTCGGGCTTCGTAGCCCGACCTTTGGATAAACGGCTCCTCTTAATAACACTCTTTTGCCCCTATCCACGTTGAAATTTGTATAAAAATCAAAATTGAACAACACTTCTTATCTTTTGTTCGGGTTAGATTAAATGTCGTTAACTCGAACTCGGGTTAACACATTCGACCAAGGTTTCACGCCATCTTTATCTTGAATAAATTTGGCATCCACTTCTTGGTACCAAGCATGAAGTAAAGATCTCAATTCAGACACTTTATCAGGATTTTGAAGGGCCAAATCCTGTTGTTCCCCAATGTCATTTTTCAAGTTAAACAACTGCACTTTGCCATCTTCAAACCGTTCGAGTAACTTCCAATCACCTAAACGCACAGCCGCTCCTGGAAAACCACCTTGATTCGAATAATGGGGATAGTGAAAATAAATTGGCCGTTCAGCTAAAGAATTTTGTTCCATTAATAAAGGAGTCAAGGCAACACCATCTTGGTGCTGTGAAGGGTTTGCGGCAATACCCGCAGCGTCTATCAAAGTAGGATAAAAGTCGGTTCCAACTACTGGCTCATCGACACGTGTACCATTTGTTTTAGCGCCGGGTAATTTAACAATAAACGGAACTCTGATACCTCCTTCATACAACCAGCCTTTACCACCTCTAAGAGGTAAATTGGAAGTTGGAGACCCTTCTGCAGTAGACAAACCTCCATTATCTGAAGTAAATACGACAATCGTATTCTCATCCAAATTTTCATCTTTTAACTTTTGTAATATTCGACCCACTTGGCTATCCATTTTAGAAATCATAGCGGCATAGGTCGGGTGATTTTGTTTTACTCTGACTTTACGTGGCTTTTGTGTAGGCCAAACTTGCTCTTCAGCGGCAAAACTATTTTTGGTATTCAGTAGTTCACTTTTGGCTTTATATCGACTCACCACATCAGCGGGAGCTTGTAGAGGTGTATGCACAGTATAAAAAGACAAATATAGAAAGAACGGTTCATTATTTTTAGCGTTTTGGTCAATGATATTAATTGCTTCGGTAGTTAAACGTTCAGTTAAATATTCGCCTTTTTCACCATCTGATAAACGTGGGTTTTTATAAGGTGAAAAATAACCATTAGGCGGATGTCCGTTTGCCGTTCCCGCAACATTGATACCAAAACCATGTGCTTCTGGCCAAAAACGTGGTTCTTCACCTAAATGCCATTTACCTAGAAATGAAGTGGCATATCCA
This sequence comes from Paraglaciecola sp., assembly GCF_051252315.1. Taxonomy (GTDB): domain Bacteria; phylum Pseudomonadota; class Gammaproteobacteria; order Enterobacterales; family Alteromonadaceae; genus Paraglaciecola. Next base: position 16,517 of record NZ_JBPOFP010000065.1, read on the forward strand.
GATTCCTGAAATGTTTCAGCAAGTGTTTTTTCTGATAGCGCTAAATGTTGGGTAAGGGTTGCTGGATTAAACTTTTCAGAACGATGTGGCCAACCATTTATGTGAAACCAGTCTGTCGCATCCACTCTACTCGGATGACGGCCAGTTAAAAGCGCGTAACGAGAAGGACTACATACTGGATTAGCGGCATAACCATTAGTGAATTGTGTGCCTTGTTTAGCTAAAGCATCGATATTTGGCGTATCGTAAAAAGAAGTAGGATTATAGGCACCTATGTCTGCATAACCTAAGTCATCCACCAAAATAAACACCACATTAGGTTTGTTTGAGTTATCTGTCAGCCCCAAATCAGTTTGATTTTGTTTGTTAGTACAAGCTGTAAACGCAACTACACAGGCGAATAAAATCGTAATTTTTTTCATTAGCGGTCCAATATAAATTATATTTCATCCGCAATCTTACAGACTAAACATGAGATGTATAGACTTATTAGACATAGTTCAGAAACTCAATGATCAAATTAGATTGGGCTTAATGCTTAGTTACAACAACCACTTATACATAACCAAGGCATCTACAAACCCTTGAGTCGGGTGATTAAACGCTTTCGGTAAGGTTCCCACGGTTTCATACCCCAACTTATGCCATAAGCCAATAGCCCCAATATTTGTCGAGACCACAAAATTAAATTGCATAGCTGAATAACCTAAATCAACTGCCGCTTGCTGAGAATGTTTGCACAATGTGGTTGCCAAACCTTTGCCTCTAGCTTCAGCCGACACCATATAACCGCAATTACAGACATGATTTCCTGGACCCGATTGATTTGTTTTAAGGTAATAAGTCGCTAGGACATCGTCGCCTTCTACCGCAACGTAAGTTTTTCTGGGGGTTAGGCACCATAATTGATACGCTTGAGATCGAGTCGTATCAAGGGCATACGCATAAGTGTCACCAGCAGAAACCACAGAGTGAAAAATACGCCAAATTCCTGCAAAATCATTTTCTGTTGCTTCTCTTATCTCCAAGACACACTCCTTAATTTGAGCATAATAATTGGTATAATTGGCTCTTGTGTTCGACTATTTGATTTCATCTATTAGGCAGGATTGATAGACGCTGAACGAAGAAGAGTAATAGCTAATACCAATCCATATTGATATAACTTGAACTTTGCGTTTTTAGAAGTCTGTATTACCTTCCAAGGTACTCATCAATCAAAACTGACAACTTGTCTTGCAAGTGCTCTTCAAAGTCATCTAACTCTTTGCCAAAAACACGTAAATACTTTTCAGCTTTATCATGATCCAGTGTTTTATTGTTGGTTTTGTACTCTGTTTCAGGTAATGATTTATCATATCTAGGTGTTATCACCCACCTTACAAAATCAGAATCCAATTTAACCACTGCTTTTTTCGCAAATTTACAAAAACCATCAATATGATCGGCACCATCAGGCCCTAGACATCCAGGCTCAACACGAAAGGTCACCGTCAGTTTTTTGTATAGTGGTAGCGGTAATTCTAATCCCATTTATTCGAACCTTATTCCTTAAATGCAATACAAATAAGATACTACTCAAAACAGTGACAAAAATATATATTCAGATTGAATAAGGCGGGCATTTAATCTTCCCAAATATACGAGGACTGGTACCAGTCCACAATAATAAGTATTCGGACTAATTTTGACATTAGCTTTATAAGCGTGAGATATAAGGATGCAGAAAAACAGACGAGAAACGTGTATGGAGGTGGCCGAGAGCCTGCTTGGTCTAATTTGCCAAGTCGTCAGAGTTTACACGCTTTTTATTAGGTTGAGATATTACCTCTTATACTTAAAAAAGGTTAAGAGCTACGCCCTTAACCTCTTTTACTAATTAACCCGAGTTAGGGTTAATTTTTATTTTGCAGCTCGCGCTTCTAACATCGCAACAGCTGGTAATACTTTACCTTCAACAAACTCCAAGAACGCTCCACCGCCTGTTGAGATATAAGAGACTTGGTCTTCCAATCCCCATTTATCAATAGCTGCTAACGTGTCACCACCACCAGCGATTGAAAAAGCGTCACTTTGTGCAATAGCGCGAGCAACGACTTCGGTACCTTTTGAAAAGTTATCAAATTCAAACACGCCACAAGGGCCATTCCATAATATGGTTTTGGCATTACGTAGAATACCTGCCACCTTCTCTGCTGTTTTTGGACCATAATCCATAATTTCTTCATCATCTTGAACGTCACTTGCCGCTTTAACGACAGCAGGCTCTTGGTCTGAGAAATTTTTACCTGTACGTACATCTTCAGTCACTGGAATATCTAATGCTTCAATTAGGCGTTGCGCTTCTGGGATCAGGTCTTTTTCATATAAAGACAAACCAACATTGTTACCACGAGCAGCAACAAATGTATTTGAAATTCCACCACCTACAACTAACTGGTCGGCAATTTTAGATAATGCATCTAAAACGGTTAATTTGGTTGATACTTTTGAACCACCAACTATCGCAACCAATGGGCGCTCAGGGTTATTTAACGCTTTGCCTAACGCTGCTAATTCTCCAGCTAATAAAGGACCTGCACAAGCAACAGGAGCATGTAAACCTACGCCATGAGTTGAGGCTTGAGCGCGATGAGACGTGCCAAATGCATCCATTACATACACATCACACAAGGCTGCATATTGTTTTGCCAAAGTTTCGTCGTCTTTCTTTTCACCTTGATTGAAACGGACGTTTTCTAATACAACCACTTCGCCAGCATTAACTTCAACACCGTCTAGATAGTCTTTTTCAAGACGAACCGTCAAATCAGTTTTTTCTTGTAAATAGTTCACTACTGGTAATAAAGAAAACTCTTCTGCATATTCGCCCTCTGTAGGACGACCTAAGTGCGACATCACCATAACTTTTGCACCTGCAGCAACGGCAGCTTTAATCGTTGGTAAAGATGCACGAATTCGGGCATCAGAAGTCACCACACCATCTTTTACTGGTACATTTAAATCTTCACGGATCAGAACTCGCTTTCCAGCTAAATCCAAATCTGACATTTTAATAACGGACATAATTTTCCCTTAAATAATAATTTTAAATTGATTTTTGTGTTGGTTCAGAATGATAAGCAAGATACATAGCACGGCTGGTATCTAACATTCGATTTGCAAAGCCCCACTCGTTATCACACCAAACTAAAGTTTTAACTAATTGCCTATGACTGACTCGGGTTTGTGTTCCATCCACAATACAAGAATGTGGTGCATGATTAAAATCACAAGACACCAAAGGCAACTCAGTAAAATCGAGTAGGCCATTTAATCGCCCCAAGCTAGCGCTCTGTAATACTTGATTCACGCCAGTAATATCTGTTTCTGTTTCTAAGGTGACACTCAAGTCCATAGCTGTCACATTAATGGTTGGCACTCTAACCGCTATGGCTTCAAACTTTCCGGCAAATTTAGGCAAAATTCGCTCGATCCCGGCAGCAAGCTTAGTGTCAACTGGAATAATTGACTGACTGGCTGCTCGAGTTAATCGCAAGTCATCGTGATAAGCGTCTATTACCTGCTGATCGTGCATAGAAGAATGTATGGTGGTAATGGTGCCACTATTCACCCCAAAAGCCTGATCTAACGTTTGGATAACCGGAACAATACAGTTAGTGGTGCAAGAACCATTGGACACAATCTTATGCTTAGCAGTAAGAATATCTTCATTGATACCAAATATAATGGTGGCATCTACGTCTGAGCTTGCCGGCTGAGCAAAAAGTACTTGTTTAGCCCCTTGGTCAATATGCCTTTGTCCGGCTTGCCTGTCACCGTATACCCCCGTACATTCTAAAACCACATCAACTTTGTATTGTTGCCAATTTATATCTTGTATCTTACTGCAATGTAATAAGGCGATGTCATCTTCATTAACCTGAAGATAAGGGGCCTGTCCTTCTGGTTTATTAAGACTAACTGAAGCTGAAAAACGACCATGAGCAGTATCGTATTTCAATAAATGCGCAATACCTTCAGGTGCAGCGACCTCGTTGATAGCAACAATTTTAATCATATTTTCTTGGCCGCTTTCATACAAAGCACGTAGAACATTTCTACCAATTCGACCAAAACCATTGATTGCGATACGGATCATATATTCCTAACACTATACAAGAGGACAACGCCAAAGTTTTTTTGCAAAAGAATAGGGCGCTAAAAAGCGCCCTATTCTATCCTTAGTTGCCGTGAATCGGAAGCTAACTACTTCCTAACGACAACTTAATATACTTAATTAGCTTATTTCCGTAATTGTTCAAACCTAAGCCATATCGTTCAAATTCAAGGCAGAAGCGCGGAACGTATGAGTACTACTTGAGCACTTCAAACGCAGCAGTTGGACGATATGGCCACCAGTTGAATAATTACAAACCTTTAGCAGCTTCTACAACAGCATCAGCAGTAATGCCGAAGTGTTTAAGTAATGCGCCACCAGGTGCTGACTCACCAAACGTAGACATACCTACGATTGCACCATTAAAGCCAACATATTTATGCCAAAAATCAACGTGAGCCGCTTCAACAGCAACTCGTTTAGTGACTGAACTTGGCAATACAGATTCTTTATAATCTGCATCCTGTTTTTCATATACGCTAGTACATGGCATTGAAACAACTCGAGCAGCTATACCTTGTGTCGCTAATTGCTCAGCCGCTTCTACACTGATACCCACTTCAGAACCTGTAGCAATAATAATCACGTCAGGTGTGCCTGCAGTATCTTTAAGGATATAACCACCACGAGCAATATCTTTTACTTGTTGTGCGTTACGGGCTTGAGCTGGCAAACCTTGGCGACTAAAGACTAGTGACGAAGGACCATCTTTACGTTCAAGTGCAAATTTCCAAGATGTTGCTGTTTCAGCCGCATCACACGGACGCCATGTATCCATGTTTGGCGTTAAACGTAAGTTTGCAATTTGTTCGATAGGTTGGTGTGTAGGACCATCTTCACCTTGACCAATTGAATCGTGAGTATAAACCTGAATATTTGGGATCCCCATTAAGGCAGACATTCTTAGTGCATTACGGGCATATTCCATAAACATTAAGAAAGTAGCACCGTAAGGACGGAAACCACCATGTAAACCAATACCATTCATAATGGCTGTCATACCGAATTCACGTACACCGTAGAAAATGTAATTTCCACTTGCATCTTCAGCCGTTAAACCTTTAGCACCCGACCATAAAGTAAGGTTAGAGCCGGCTAAGTCAGCAGAACCACCAATAACTTCAGGTAAAATACTGGCGAAAGCTTCAATTGAATTTTGCGACGCTTTACGACTCGCAACATTTTCGGCTTTGTCTTGGCACTCTTGAATAAAAGCATCTGCTTTAGCAGAGAAATCAGCAGGTAAATCACCGGCTATACGGCGCTTGTATTCAGCCGCTTCTACAGGGAAAGCTGCTGCGTAGGCTTCAAACTTAGCATTCCATTCTTGTTCTTTACTTGCACCCGCTTCTTTAGCATCCCAACCGGCATAAACATCCGCTGGAATTTCGAATGGTGCGTGTGGCCATTTTAAAAATTCACGTGTCGCGGCAATTTCGTCATCACCAAGAGGAGCACCGTGACAATCATGACTACCAGATTTATTTGGTGAACCGAAACCAATCACTGTTTTACAGCAAATCATAGTAGGTTTGTCAGTCACCGCTTTAGCTGCATTGATAGCTTCGACTAGAGCTTGAGGATCATGACCATCTACGTCAGCAATCACATGCCATCCGTAAGATTCAAAACGTGCTGGCGTATCGTCGGTAAACCACCCTTCTACTTCACCGTCAATTGAAATGCCATTGTCATCCCAAAAAGCAACTAACTTACCTAAGCCTAAAGTTCCAGCTAATGAGCAAGCTTCATGCGAAACACCTTCCATCAAACAACCGTCACCTAAGAAGCTATAGGTATAATGATCAACGATGTCATGACCAGGTTTATTAAACTGGGCTGCTAAAGTTTTTTCAGCGATAGCCATACCAACAGCGTTACAAATACCTTGTCCTAAAGGACCCGTTGTTGTTTCAACACCTGCGGTATAACCATATTCTGGATGACCCGGTGTTTTTGAATGAAGTTGTCTAAACTGCGCTAACTCTTCAATTGGTAAATCGTAACCCGACAAATGTAGTAGAGAATAAATCAACATTGAACCATGGCCATTTGACAAGACAAAACGATCGCGGTTAGCCCAATCTGGGTTGGTTGGGTTATGGTTTAAAAAATCACTCCATAATACTTGAGCAATATCTGCCATTCCCATTGGTGCACCTGGGTGACCTGATTTGGCTTTTTGAACGGCGTCCATACTTAGTGCACGGATTGCGTTGGCGAGTTCTTGACGTGAAGGCATGTTGTCTCCTAGCTGGTTCATAAAATAAGGAAGTATTTATTACCACTCCCCAAAATAGGCCGTTATTCTCTATTAGCGCGGCCCTAACTGCAAACTTTAAACGCTTATGAAAGCCCATTTCTATATGTCTTTTCTTCACAACTTAGTCAAAATCAATCACAGCCATTTAGACGTCTAGAAGTAAAGACTGGTATTTTCTCAATAAATTGCTAAAATGGCCGACATATTATTTATCTAAGCAGAAATTAAGGCCGCCTTATGACAGCACATCTTTTTACTTCAGAATCAGTTTCTGAAGGGCACCCAGATAAAATTGCCGATCAAATATCTGATGCAGTACTTGACGCTATTCTCGCTCAAGACCCTAAAGCTCGCGTCGCTTGCGAAACCTTTGTTAAAACTGGCATGGTATTAGTGGGCGGTGAAGTGACAACTTCTGCTTGGGTGGATATTGAAGAAATCACTCGAAACACAGTTAAAAATATCGGTTACGTACATTCTGACATGGGTTTTGACGCTGACTCATGTGCCGTTTTAAATGCAATTGGTAAACAATCTCCTGATATTAACCAAGGTGTTGACCGTTCGTCCCCTGAAGAACAAGGAGCAGGCGACCAAGGATTAATGTTTGGTTATGCCAGCAACGAAACCGATGTTTTAATGCCGGCACCAATTACTTACTCTCACAGATTAGTAAAACGTCAAGCTGAAGTACGTAAAAACGGCACCCTAAACTGGTTACGTCCAGATGCCAAAAGCCAAGTAACCTTTGTATACGAAAACGGTAAGCCGGTTGGTATTGATGCGATAGTTTTATCAACACAACACTGTGATTCAATTAGTACAGCTGATTTACGTGAAGCGGTAATGGAAGAAATCATTAAACCTGTTGTACCTGCAGAATGGTTAACAGCAAAAACTAAATATTTCATTAACCCAACCGGTCGTTTTGTGATTGGTGGGCCAGTTGGTGACTGTGGCTTAACAGGTCGTAAAATTATAGTAGACACCTATGGCGGTATGGCTCGTCATGGTGGAGGCGCATTCTCTGGTAAAGATCCATCCAAAGTAGATAGATCAGCTGCTTATGCCGGTCGTTACGTAGCGAAAAATATCGTAGCGGCAGGTTTAGCCGACAAGTGTGAAATACAAGTTTCTTATGCCATAGGTGTAGCGGAACCTACTTCAATTAATGTCGATACCTTTGGCACAAGTAAAATTTCTGAAGAGAAATTAATTCAGTTAATCAGAGAGCATTTTGAGTTAAGACCACATGGCTTAATTCAAATGTTAGATCTAGAACGTCCTATCTACCAACCTACGGCTGCATATGGCCACTTTGGGCGGGACGAGTTTCCTTGGGAAAAAACTGATATGGCAGAACGCTTAAAAGCCAGCTTATAAATAATAAACTATTATTAAAAAAGCCTCTTTTGAGGCTTTTTTTGTACTCATAAATAAACCTATTCAAACCCTTCAAATTCTCGCGCTGCTCTGTCGCAATATGACATAGGTCTTGGATACATATGTACCTCGCCAGCAACACGTACCTGCACACATTCACCTTGTTGCGCTTCTTTATCATCAACAATGACATTCACCATATCTCCATCAATTGCTGCCAGCTGATATTCGTACCCTGTAGTGTCACCTTCAATTATGGCAGTTATTAACCCGCCAAATAAGCCGCCGATTATGGCTCCTGCAAGCATATCGTCACTATCACCGTGTAAGTTTCCAACAACCCCATCTACAGCTCCAATAGCAGCAGCCTCACCGACATGAGATTTAAACTTAACCTTTTGAACATCTTCAACTAATGCATAAAACTCGGTAACAAATTGATTTTTTGCCTGATGATCGACATGGGCAGAATTAGCACAAGCCCCCAATAGAAAAACACTGAAGAATATCGACAAGTGAGAAAACAATCTGTGCATAATAAAAATCCAATAGTTAATTATTCAGGTATAAAAAAAGAAAATAGCTGGATTTTGCTGAACCCAAGCTTAACGCTCAGTATATATCAAGGTATGATTCATTTTCTTTCAATCTAGTAGTTTTATTTATGTTAAACAAAAAAGTAGTCATTATCGCTTTATCTACCATAGCCTTGTTAACCTCTTGCGCTAAATCTCCCCTTGGCCGTAATCAATTAAAACTCTACTCAAGTACTCAGTTAGCAGGAATGGGTGAACAAGCCTTTGATAGCATGAAATCAGAACAAAAGGTTTCAACCAAAGGTGTTTCGAATCGCTATGTTCAATGTGTGGCAGATGCCATCACTAAACACGTACCTAAATCGGTATTTAATGGCAATTGGGAACTAGTTGTCTTTGATGAACCACAGGTCAACGCTTTTGCTCTTCCCGGTGGAAAAATTGGTGTCTATGCAGGATTATTAAATGTTGCTGAAAACCAAGCACAACTCGCTGCTGTTATCGGGCATGAAGTCGGTCATGTTATCGCGGAACATGGTAATGAAAGAATGTCGAGTAACACCCTAATAGGTGTTGGTATGCAAGCAACTAATCAATTACTCAAGAGCAAACAAGTAGCCAGTAGCAATATGATCATGGCGGGGCTTGGTTTAGGAGTTCAAGTGGGGTTTCAATTACCTTTTGGCAGAACTCATGAAACCGAAGCCGACTTAATCGGCCTTGAACTTATGGCTAAAGCCGGGTTTCAACCTCAGCAGTCGACCCAATTATGGCAAAATATGGATAAAGCAGCAGGTGGAAAAAGACAACCTGAATGGTTATCTACTCACCCTTTACCTACGAGTCGGATTAAAAGGTTAAATGACAATATGGCATCAGCCAATACAATATATAAAAGCGCCTCTGATAGACCTAATTGTAAAAAATAACCTTCCTGTACTATTTAAAACGTCAAAAAAAATGCCGCACAAGTGCGGCATTTTTTTTCAAGGTAATAAATTACTCTTGGTTTTTATGTACATGCACATCCATTTGAGGAAATGGAATGGCAATACCTTCTTGATCAAAACGTAACTTTACTTGTTCATTAAAGTCAAACTTCACAGCCCAAAAGTTGGCTGTTGCAGTCCAAGGGCGTACCACAAAATTCACACTGCTATCTGCAAGTTCAGCTACAGCAATAGTAACCGCAGGCTCTTTTAAGATACGATCGTCTGCATCAGCAATTTCTTGTAATACTTCTTTCGCTCTTTTTAAATCACTGTCGTAGCCAATTCCCACTACCATATCTACACGTCGCGTTTCTTTTGCTGAGTAGTTAGTGATATTGCCGCCATAAATCGCACCATTTGGAATAATAACTTCTTTGTTATCCCCTGTGGTCATTATAGTTGTAAAGATACTAATGCTTTTCACTACGCCTGCCGCACCGCCAGCTTCCACAAAATCCCCGGCTTTAAAAGGGCGAAATACTAATAACATCACGCCTGCAGCGAAGTTTTGCAGCGAACCTTGTAATGACAAACCAATGGCTAGACCAGCTGCACCTAAAATGGCAACTAAAGATGTAGTATCAACACCTAATTGATTAAGTGATGCAACGATCACAAATAGCATTAAAAATGCTTTCGCTATGGCCTTTAAAAAATCGACCAACATATCATCATATTTTGAGCGGCTTAATAACTTACCAAGCACATTAATCACAACACCTACAACTAACTTACCAACAATATAAATAACCAATGCCATTAATAGATCAATCGCAAATGGGATGGCATGGGTGTCCACCAACTCCGTTATTTTTTCCGCATCAAACTCAAACATTTCTTTCTCCATAATGTGAAATAACAATTCAGAACAAATACTCAATAAATACACGACTATTTTATCGTGGCTAAGTATTAAGTAAAGCCAAAATCAGTAGCCAATATTTAGCCCCCCTAAATTAAAACGCGGTGAGGTTAAAATCAATTAGACCATAGTTAAGTTGCAAAATTATCTTTGATTTAGTTTTGGCGAAATATTCATATTTTTGTCATCTCGTCATGATAATTTTTGCCCGCAAATTAAATTTTGTCAGTGATAATTTGAGTATAAAAAAATTAATGTTAATATTAGTGGGCCTAACAAAGGCTAACTAATATTTTTAAAGGAATTGAAAATGTTATTAGTATATTTATTAATTATCGCTATAGGTGTTTTATTAGCTTTTTCTCTTTCTAAAGCGAAAGGGAAAAATAC
>NZ_JBPOFP010000066.1:0-26859 GCF_051252315.1 Paraglaciecola sp.
CACCCGAGTTTTTTACATACCTAGAAACTAAATACGCTACTTTATGCTGATACTTATTAACTAACAGCGCGTAAGCGTTTTTGTCTCCCTTTTGTACTCGTTCAACTATTTGTTGGTCTGTTATCTGCTCGCTCATTCGAGCTTCTACTCCTTTACGAAAATATACTACAGCTCATGCAAGCACTAATATTGACTGACCATAATTCAAAAAGTTCGCAAAAAAGTGATCTTTTTTCATAATAATTTCAAATTGGATAATTAACTACTCGGCGAATTATCAGTTTCGAATACTATAGGTCATTAAAAGCATTGAAATTTACCCTGTGTAAATTAATATTGCCAACCTAATCACTATTTATCTTACTAATTTACAGAATGCAATCGACGATTAAACATCAATGTGACGTACTCATTATTGGCAGCGGTGCTGCTGGATTGAGTCATGCCCTTAAACTAGCCGATCATTGTCAGGTAATAGTATTAAGTAAAAGTGAACTATCTGAAGGCTCTACCAAATACGCTCAAGGTGGTATTGCTGCGGTTTTTGATGAAAATGATTCTATTGATTATCACGTTACCGATACTTTATTAGCGGGTGCGGGCTTATGTGACGAAAAGGCGGTTAAATTCACAGCCTCTCAAGCAAAAGAGTGTATGGAGTGGTTGATTAGTTTTGGTATGCCTTTCGATCAAGAAATTGGCAGTGACGGTGAGCCCAAGTTTCATTTGACTAGAGAAGGTGGCCATAGCCATAGACGAATATTGCATTCAGCTGACGCTACAGGCGCTGCGGTGCAACTCACTCTAATTGAAGCGGTAAAACAACATCCAAACATTCATCTGTTTCAAAAATATAACGCGATTGATTTAATAAAAAATAAAACTCAAAAAAATCAGCTATTAGGGGCATATGTTTGGAATAGAAAACATGAACGTGTCGAAATTATTAGAAGCCGATTTGTAACATTAGCCACAGGTGGTGCGAGTAAAGTTTATCAATATACGTCTAACCCAGATGTTTCCAGTGGTGACGGAATTGCCATGGCTTGGCGAGCAGGCTGTCGAGTGGCGAATATGGAATTCAACCAATTTCATCCAACCTGTTTATATCATCCAGAAGCGAGAAATTTTCTTATTTCTGAAGCCTTAAGAGGTGAAGGAGCGAAGCTTTGTCACCCTGATGGCACGCCTTTTATGCATAAATTTGATGACAGAGGTGATTTAGCGCCCAGAGATATAGTCGCTAGAGCAATAGATTTTGAAATGAAACGATTGGGGGCTGACTGCATGTATTTGGATATCAGCCACAAATCCAGTGACTTTATCGTTAAACACTTTCCAAATATTTATCGAAAATGCCGTTCTTTAGGCATAGATATCACTCAACATCCGATACCTGTAGTGCCAGCAGCTCACTATAGTTGTGGTGGAGTGATGACAGATTCTCATGCCAGAACCGATATTGAGAATTTATTTGCTATTGGCGAAGTGGCTTATACAGGACTACATGGTGCAAACCGAATGGCCAGTAATTCGCTACTAGAATGCATTGTTTATGCGCATTCAGCAGCTAAATTCATTCAAGCTAATTTAGATAGCTCTTTTAGTGATGAACCTATTAAAAGCTGGGATGAAAGCCAAGTAAGTAACTCAGATGAGGAAGTTATTATTCAGCATAACTGGCATGAGTTAAGGCTTTTCATGTGGGATTATGTTGGCATAGTGCGCACCAACAAACGCCTCGAACGGGCACATCACCGAATTGAGCTATTAAAACAAGAAGTGAATGATTATTACTCACACTTTAAAGTCAGCAATAACTTACTAGAATTGCGTAATTTACTGACTGTGGCTGAACTTATTGTAAAATGTGCTCGCCAGCGAAAAGAAAGTCGAGGATTGCATTTTAATTTAGATTATCCAGAGCAACAAGAAAATCCACAACCTACTATTTTGTTACCAGAGCCCAAATAAATCAGAAAACAGGTTTATTTAAATTCAATATTACCAACTAAATGTAGAAGTGGTTCCTGTTGCGAAGGTTGGGTCTCAACTTTAAATTGAAAATCACTTTCTACACTTTCTACACTTTCTTCACTTTCTTTATGCTCTTGCTGAATTGATAATCGTGCTTTGGTGGGGATAAATAAAGGCTGTTTAAAACGAGCTGTCACCTCGAATTCTTTATAAAAAGATTGTGGTTCAAGGTTTTGTAGCTCAGAAATACAACGAGACTTAGTAAACATTCCATGGGCTATTTGCTGTTTAAACCCAAACAGTTTTGCAGACCATTTTCGCAAATGAATAGGATTATAATCGCCAGAAGCTTCGGCATAACGCCTGCCTAAGTCTTCAGAAAAATCCCAGTTTAACTTGGTTGGCGTAGTTGTAAAATTAGCGTCACTTGAATTGGTTTTATTCTCTACAGGTAAATTATGCTTGGCGCGAGATAAATTAATACTAGTACTTTTCCAGACCAATTCTGTTCCACAAAAACATTCAGTAATAACAGAAAATAACCAACCTTTCTTGTGTAGGGTCAACTCGCCTAATCGACATACCAATTTAAATTGTTCAGGATCTTTAAGAGGCCTGTATTGATGGATTGTATTTTCAATATGTACCAAACCTAATAAAGAAAAAGGAAAATCTGCCTTTAGCAGCAACTTCATATGGATAGGGAACGCCATTGTATGCATAAAACAGGGATGTAAAACTGAGGAGGCACCATGCCATTCAACGACCTGATGGAACAGAGCAATTGAATCTGCATTCAACCTTAGATTTTCAATCCATAGTTCATTAGCGGGTAAAACTGGAGAAGACTGTTTTAAATCACGCTTAAAGAGAGCTTGGAGCATTAATACTTTAAGGTTAGGTAATTTAGCTAATTGTTCTGAGTGGACATTGGATGCGTTCATTAAAATTAACACTCCACATTTTGATGTTGAAAAATGATAGCGCGACATAATCGCCTGTAATCACGTTCACAGACCTGATCTTTATAAATAGTCACCCACTTACTTTGTTTGGTGTTCAAAACTGAAGTCACACGAATCAATAACATTATTCCCATAACTCTAGACTGTTGACTGATCAGCCAACTAGATTGATTATCTTGCTCTAACTCTTGCCATTCACCCTTTTGGGTAAAACTAAAAACAAGTAACTTACAGGCTTTGTAGGCCCTTATCTTGTTAATTCCAATATAAATAAGTCCGATAGACATGAGAAATTGAACAAACCATTGAAATGGCATTATTTCAGCTTGCCAACTCCACACAGACGTCACCAATAGTAAAAATATGCCAATCCTAAGCAATAATCCTATTCGTGATTTTTGTAACGCAACTCTATACTTTGACACGACTCAAAATATGCTCAATCATATCTTTCATTTCTTGATCTTTACATTCTTGATGTCCCATAAACCAAGCATATAGGTCTGGATCATCAAAGGTTAATAGACGTTCGAAGGACAATTGTTTTTCTTCAGACAATTCTAAAAAACCAGTTTCAGCAAAAGGCATAAATAACACATCAAGCTCTAACATTCCTCGACGACAAGCCCACTTCAATCGTCCATATCTTTGCTTATCAAACATTGTTTTCCTCTATCACTTTTTAATACCCCTACTGGGGCCGTTCTTATTCCAGTATAATAGCAGGTATAACGAGTTGTTTTCAGGCATTTACTTGGGAAATTAAACTCATACCCCATATACACTTGTGACACCACAAACTGAGAATCAATAATATGTCTTCGGCATCAAATGAGTACATTACTAATATCGCTAATAAAGGTGTAATCCAACTTAGTGGCGAAGAACGCGTTAAATATCTACAAGGACAAGTTACTTCTGATATTGCCAAATTAGATAATCAAAACTTTCAAATATCCTGTCATTGCGACTTTAAAGGGAAGACCTGGAGTGTGTCTTACGCCGTAAATTGGCAAGACACTATATTACTTCTGCCACATAAAACAGCTCTAGCGAAATCTTTAACAGAACTCAATAAGTACGGCGTATTTGCTAAGGTAGACATCACTGAACAAACCAACAATTGGCAAATCATCGGTGGTACAGGAGCAACATTTGAAAATGCGATTACAGACTTGTTTGGCACATTACCCAATGAAACAAACACAGTAGTTTGCAATGAACATGGCTTGGTAATGCGAGCTTTAGGGGCTACTTCTCGGTATATGGTGTTACAACCCAAAAATGCAGAGCGCACTCTAGATTGTCAAATACTAGATGAAAATGCTCTCTGGGAAGCAGATGAAATAAAAGCAGGTATTGGTGAAATCAGCGAGAATACTGCCAATGAATTTGTTCCTCAAATGTTAAACCTACATCTTGTTAACGCTATAGATTTTGAAAAAGGCTGTTATATGGGCCAAGAAGTCATAGCCAGAACTAAATATTTAGGTAGAAACAAAAAAGCAGGATTTATATTAATAAGTGATGTGAATAATGCTGATCTCGTTGGCGAGTCATTAGAGTTTGAAATTGAAGGAAACTGGCGCCCCGGTGGTAAAATACTGCGCAGTGCCTCAAACACAGAGCAAACTTGGATCTTTGCCATTCTGGCTAACGATACACAAACCGGTACAGAATTTAGACTTAAGTCAAACCCTACTACCAGATTTGTTACTCAAGCCCTGCCCTATGAATTACAATAAGCTAAATTTTGAATTTAAATTAACACGCGGAATATTATGAAAATATCTAACAAAACAGTCGCCACTATACACTTTACCGTTTGTTCTGCTGACGGCACTCAAATCGACTCATCAAAAGACGCAGAGCCGATGGTATTTCTTCAAGGAAGCCACTTTTTAATCCAAGGTTTAGAAGACGAGCTTGAAGGCAAAACAGTTGGAGACAAATTTGTCATCGATATTCCACCAGAGCAAGGTTACGGAATACGCCATGACGAACTCGTTCAAGCTGTACCTAAAACTATGTTTGAAGATATGGACGTTGAACCAGGCATGACATTTAGAGCCACCACAGACGAAGGTGAGCAGTCTGTGATGATCGTTGATATTCAAGACGACCAAGTGATTGTAGACGGAAACCATCCACTATCTGGCTTAACGCTTAACTTTGACGTAGAAGTATTAGAAGTTCGAGAAGCCACAGAGTCAGAACTAGAACACGGTCATCCGCATACTGAAGGCGGTTGTGGTCACGCTCACTAAGTCATTAAATCAAGACTAAATCAGGTAGGTTAAGCTAGATTAAAGCTTAACCTCTTTGTTTTTGAAATTGAACCGGGCTCAATCCCGTTGACTTTTTAAATACAGTGCTAAAGTAACTTGGCGTTTTGAACCCTACAGCTTGCGACGTTTCTACCACTGATAACTTTTTCAATAATCGCTGGGCTTGAAGAATACGATAACTGGTTACATATTGATTAATCGTTTTACCTGTCACTTTTTTAAACACGCGGATCAAATAAGAATCACTCACATTGGTATAATTTGCGATATCAGCAAGCTCAATTTCTTTATTAAAATTGGCTTTAATGAATGCAATCGCCTTATCGACTAATTCTCTATTTTTCACAGAAGGAGGCTGGCCATCTTGCTCCCCTCGTTCAACAAAATCATACTCGCCTTTATTTTCCGTTTTTTGTTCGGTATGACCATCATGCTGCAATGCCCAAACTTTTTTCTCTAATTGTGTTGCCTGTATTTTTAAATATTGTATGTCGCCGTATATAAGCCAATACCAACTTAAAACAACAAAATAAGAAGCAACAAAGAATAACCAGTACAAATGATATGTTTCGCCCACAATATATAAACACCCCAAGACCAAGGTACTGAATAACAAAATTAATGTATTTACCTTGGGCTGATTTCGTAGATGGTAAAAAATAAGATAAACACTAGGTCCAATCAACAAAGCTGCCGCTGCAATAATAACAACATCACTGTATGTGGCGTCGGTAAAGAGTGACAAAAGCATATTCCCATACTCTTGACCAAACATGATTTGGCGACTAGAGCCGTCACGAACCATTACAAAAACAACTGAGCTCAATATGCCTAACAGATACGGTAGAGTGACTCCCAGACGAGAAGGCCTTATCCCACATTGTTTTAAATTAGCTATTAATAAGGACGGGATACCGACAGAAAACAAGACAGTAAAACGCAAATACATGACTATGTAAGCTAAGACTGGACCACAATAAAACTGAAATGAGCGACCTAATAAAAAGAATGCAAAGCTAAGTAAGAAACAGGTATATAAAGTCGACTCGAGAGTAATGTTCTGTTTAGTAAAGTTAAAATACATCACAACTAGGATCATTAACGTTCCTGTAAGCATAGGCGTGATATAAAAGAAAAATGTATCTAAAGGTATCGAAAACATGTATCAGAATTTCAGTTCATCTAAGTAATATCTAATTGTCACAAATAAGCATTACAATTTTTCTTCTTAGTTAAGCAAATGACTTGAATCACTTAAACCTCAAGAAGATTGAAAACAATTAACAATAGAGTATTACAAAAATGCCACGGCTTCATCTAATTTCTAATTTAAAAAGGTTTAAATTTTATTTATTCCCTTAATTTAAAATTAACAGTTAATTTACATTTTATTATAATGAACAATACATTCAATATACCGAACCAGCACACTAAATTAGCGAACGCACACCTTTAAAATACCGAACAACAAAATATCAAAAAACCTCATAACCTAATGTTTTATATGAATAATTACAAAAGTGTCAGGTTTTTAAACAGCTAATATAACTAAACAGTACGCCTTACATAAAGTCGATGTAATAATCGTCTACCCTTACCATTCCCATCACATTTTTAATCATGTAACTTAAAATCACGGCAACATATTGTTAACAATAAACACAAGATAAAGCCTACTAACGAGGTACACGAGTCATTTTTTTGATCCTAAAAAATCTGAAATATGACTTAGTTACTTTGCAAATACACATATAAAGAGAAGTGGTGTTACATGAAAAATAACTACTTAAAACTATTAATAGCTTCGGCAATTGGACTCAGCGCAAGTGCAAGTCACGCGGACCCAGTTAAAGTTGATATCAATCTAGATATTAAACATGAAGTTAAAGGTGTTTCTGACTTTAACCGTAAAAAACACATTACCGTACATTCAAACCTTACCGAAGGTGATTGGCAAGGCGAAGAACAGGTAATGAACTACCTAATGAACGACCTAGATGTATATTTTGGTCGTGACAATGGCATGGCCTCATGGATATTTAAAGCCACAGCGCAAGATCCAGAAAACCCAGGAAAACCGCACTTTGCCGATTTAGCCAACTTTGGCCAATGGCATAAAGACAATATGTACGACATCCTACCTGAATCAATTCGCGCTTATGAAACTCGCAGTGATGAAATGATTATGGGTATCACCCCACATGGTCCCTTCCCTACTCAGTCGTACTGGCCAAAAGATCTTGCAGGTAAAGATGATGAAGCAGGGAAATACGTACTTAGACATATTGAAGATGGCGCTGAATGGGTAGGCGAATACCTTGACCAGTTTATGCGTAAATCAGGCGAAAGTAGCGGTGTATTAATGCCTAAATATTGGGAAGTGATCAACGAACCTGATATGGACATTAACGTAGGCCGAACCTTTGTGATGTCTAGCTTTGAACAATTATTCGAGTATCACAACTTAGTCGCAGAACAAATTAAGACCAAATTACCAGAAGGCGAACGTCCTCTTGTTGGCGGTATGACCTGGGGCTTACACGATCTAGAGCAAGGTGACTTGTCTGAAAGATTCCCAACCCAAGAAAAAGCCGTCCGCAATAGATACTCCTATGAAGAAGGTCCCCTAGAAGACTTTTTACAAGAAGTGACCAGTTCTGAATTTTGGGCTACTCAAGATGATAAATACTTTCAATGGGATGCCATTTGGAAAGGCTTTATGGATGCCTCAGGCGAAAACATGGATTTTTATTCGATTCATTTATACGACTGGGCCCAATTAGGCGATAACCCTCGTCAAGGCAGTACCTTCCGTCGCGGCATGAAAACCGAAGCCATATTGGATATGGTTGAATGGTATGACGCCCAAGTTAACGGTAAAGACAACCTTAAGCCTTGGGTCATTTCTGAATATGGTGCCATTGCCTCTAAACATGGAAAACTAGAGTTTTTACAAAACGATTATCAATATTCTGATTGGTTGCACTTAAGAACATTCAACCAAATGTTTATGCAAATCCTTACTCGCCCATCACAAGTCGCCAAATCAATGCCATTTGCACCTATCAAAGGTCAATGGGGATTATTAACAGGCCCGAATGGTGAAGCGATTCGTTACGAAGCCGCTTTAATGCATACAGATGAGCCTCTTGCGGCCAATTACGATAATGCAGAGTGGCATGTTACCGATAAGATCCAGTGGTACGAATTATGGTCAGACGTTAAAGGAACACGGATAGATACCCATTCTAGCGATCCTGATATACAAGTGGATGCTTATGTAGATGGAAACCATACCTACTTAATACTAAATAACCTTGAATGGTACGATATTCCCGTTGACCTGTCTTTTATGGGTGCCAATGGCAATTCAGTTGAAAGTGTTAACATCAAACACTCTTATTTAGCGGAAGGGTTAAGCCCAACCAATTTAGGTCGTCCAATCCTTGCACAAACAATGTTAGATGCGTTGCCAGAGTCGGTGACACTTGAGCCTGGTTCCACCATCATTCTAGACATTGAATACAACCAAGATCTAGCGGTTAGTTCTACTATGGTAGAAAAGAAATACTATGGTGAGAGTTTAGCTGGAGCTGGTAAAGGTGAAGCGGCTAAAGGCCAAATACACCGAGTTACCGGCACATCAATGACAGGTAATATTAATAGTGTATCTGTGCCAACACATGGTGAAGCAAGACTAAGAATTGCTGCAGAATTTTATCCATTTCATGCCGCAAATCCAAGAAACAATAGCTTTACTATTAATGGTCACACTATCGATGTACCAACTCAAATTAACAAAAATGCTAGTGGTGTATTAACCGAGCACTATGATTATATGGGGCCAGAAGTTGACGAAGGCAGCGTGTCCCTCAACTTAATTGAAATCCCTATTCCTTTGGAATATTTACAAGAAAATAATGAGGTTACGGCGACAGTCGCTTTAGCTAGAACTTTTACTGCTATTAGCCTATCTATTTGGGAAACAGAACAAGCGTTAGATCGCTCTACTGCCGAAGCTTGCGATCCTTGTACGTCTGCATCAAGTCTTTCAATCTCTGGTGAAACCAGCGTGTTTTATAAAGAGACGATTGCACTGAGTCCAGAAGTTCTGCCGATAGACACACATAACAAAACGGTGTTTTGGGCAACATCTGATGTAACCGTTGCATCGGTTGATCAAAATGGATTGGTTACAGGTAATGGCGCTGGAACAGCCACAATTACCGCATCAACAGAAGAAGGTGTATTAGTTGCTGAGCATGACGTTGAGGTATTGACAGTTCAAGCAACTAGCGTCGAGTTAAACCAACAAAGTGCACACCTTGCGCTGAATGAAACGCTAAAACTGAACGCCTCCATTACACCAAACAATACCACCCTTAAAACGGTCACATGGTCGTCTTCAAATGAAGCGGTGGCGACAGTCGATCAAAAAGGCTTAGTTACAGCTATTTCTGCTGGTAATGCCGACATTACAGCCACAGTAAACGACGGTGGCGTAAGTGATGTCGCGAGTATTACAGTCTCGAGTATTGCACTTGAATCTGTGAGCTTACACACCAATGCAGTCATCGTATTACCTGGCACGTATCAAGCAAATGCACAGTTAACACCTAGCAATGCTACCGATACGTTAATTACCTGGACCACTGACAACCACACCATTGCAACGGTTAACAGCAATGGCCTGATTACAGGTGTTTCAGCAGGAGCGACTACAATAACCGCTACTTCGAATGACGGCGATCATCAAGCCAGCATTATTGTTAATGTTATTGAGCAAAACACAGTTCCAACTGACGGCTTAATCATCGAAGCAGAAGCCTTAATCAATACAGGTGGTACATTTGATGGTTTTAATACCAGCGACAGCGGCATTAATACTAACCAAACCGGTGATTGGGCAGAGTATCAAGTTAACTTTACACAAGCTGGTGTATATCGCTTTACTCTAGATGCCGGTACACCAACTGCGCCTGTGAATGGTGTTGAAGTTTTCGTCAACGGACAATCCGCTGGCAGTGCTGATATTCCTACCACTGGCGACTGGGATGTTATGCAAAACACAGTCGTCAGCGATAACCTGTTAATTGACACGGCTGGCACTCATACCATTCGTATTCTAAGTGTTGGCGCTGAAGGAAAATGGCAATGGAACGCAGACAAAATGAGTTTTATTTTGTTAAGTCCATTGGATCCGGTGCTTGCCCCTGTGATTGATTCACCCACAGAGCCTGAAGAACCAGAAAACCCAGACACACCCAGTACGGCTTCTTTAACCTTAGACGATGCCAATAAATACCTAACCACACAATATGTTGTGGGCGAGAGTATTCCAGTGACGGCTAACTATGCAGCCGGCAATGGACAAACTGTCACCTCAGGATCCGGTGGGGTTAAGTTTTTGTTACGAGAAATGACATCTGATTGGAAAACTGTCGTTAAAGACATAGTGGCATTTGATGCAACGGCTATAGGTCAGTCATCTGGTACGGCAAGTGCTAATTTATCTTTGCAAGGCGTCACGCCAAGTGCTGACTTAACTAATGGTAATTTCTATTTCTTATATGCCATCTTTACATCCTCAGATGGCTCGACATATGCAATAGGCGGTGTTCAGCCGATTACTGTTTTAGCGGAAGCGCCAGAAGAACCCACTGTTCCAAGTTTGCCTGCAGAACCTTCGTTTGCTGTAGACGATGCGAACAAGTATTTGAGTTCGATTTACGCTAATGGCAGCAATATTGACCTGACTGTGTCGTTTAATGCTGGTACGGATAAAACGGTCGTATCTAGCTCGTTTGGTGGAGTAACAGGCGGGTTAATCTTCATTTTGCAAGAATTACGCGCTGATGGTTCACAAGTTAAACGTGTGGTTACAGCCGATTCAAGCTCAATCGATCAACAAGGTGGAACCTTAAACATCAGCTTACCTTTAGTTCATCCTACCCAAGGTGCTCTTAAAAATAGTGCAGATTTAAACTCAGGGCATTACTACAACTTAATGGCCCGCTTTAAATCATCTGATGGCAGTACCCAATTCATGGAAAATCTGTCGCCTATTTCGATTGCCGATGAAGCTCAGTTGCCGGATCAACCAGAAGAGCCTGTTGAAGGTTCGTTAACGCTGGATGATGCAAATATTTACGCCACCACAGAATATATTGTTGGTGAAAGTATTCAGGTAACAGCTAACTATCATGCAGGTGGCGAAGATACAGTAACTGCGGCTCAAGGCGGGGTTAAGTTCTTCCTCCGTGAAATGGTTGATTGGAACACTGTTGCTAAAGATTACTTAGCCTTCGATGCCGATGCAATTGGACAAACATCCGGTACGGCAACGGGAACAATCTCCCTAGAAGGAGTGACGCCAACGGCTGATTTGCCAGACGCTAACTTCTACTTCTTATTCGCTGCTTTCACCTCTAGTAACGGAGAAACCTACAAGATTGGCGGTGTATCTCCCATCACGATTGTAGCAGCAGCGGTTGAACCAGAAGAGCCAACAGATCGAGTGGATGGTGAAGCATTTACCATAGAAGCAGAAAGCTTTGACGCTACTGGAGGTCGTGTATCTGGTGTCACCATTGGCGAACGCGGTATTCCAACCGACAGACGCACAGTGACCGACAGCAACCAAAATGGTGATTGGGTTGATTACTACATTGACTTCCCTGCCGATGGTTTCTACCGCATCGACATGGTGGCATCGAGTGCCAATGTTAATTCTCAAGCTGCATTATCGGTAGATGGTGAGTTTGTTGAAGAAGTATCGATTGTTACGGGAAATCAAGCAGTCTTTGAAAGTTTCACCTTAACCGAATCTATTTACCTTACTGCTGGTACACATACCATCCGTGTCGAAGCAACGAGCGCCGCAGGAAATGGCTGGATGTGGTTTGGTGACACTGTCACATTTACCCAGCTAGTAGAAGCCGCACCTGAAGCCCTATTAGGCGATTGGGACGGTGATGGTGATGTGGATAGTCTGGATATTAGTGGATTGATGACAGCTGTGTTAAGTCGCGAACCGATTGATATGGCGTTTGATGTAAATGATGACGGCGAAGTTAGTATGTTAGACGTAAGAGGCTTAGCTCCTTTATGTACTCGCTCACGTTGTGCTGTTAATTAATTTTTTGGAGTAGTAAAAATGAAAATATTTAAAATGATAATGGCTGCGGCCTTGCTAATTAGCTCTCAAGCTAATGCCAATATGATCACGATTGATCTAGATGATACTAATGTCGCCGTAGGTGAAACGGTAAACGTAAGTTTGTTCGCTAGCTTTACTGATGCGGTTAATGTAATTAATTTTGATTTTATATTTGATACGAACTTGTTTAGTTTTGTAGCAGGATCAGAAACCACACCTTTACCTGTAGATGGAATATTTGACGTATTTGGAGCAGTGGCAAATCCTCTTGGAGTCGGACTTGGTTATTCATCACTTTTTGATGTTGTAACTGGTGACTTCTTATTTGCATCGTTTCAATTAGAACGCACTCAAGTGGGTGATACGGACTTTTCATTACAAAGCAATGAGTTTCTATTTGATGATTTCACTGCGGTTGAAAATTTCCTATTAGATCCAGTGGAATCTGTTAGCGTATCATCTGAAGTATCAGCCCCAGCTACATTAGGTTTGTTTGCCATGGCAATATTTGCAATGGGACGTTTACGTCGTAAAGCCTAACTAAAAAACCTGTAAAACTTAGAAGGCGACACTGATTTCAGTGTCGCCTTTTTTACAACAAAACTTGAATCTATTTCATCTTCAAATATACTGTATAAAAACACAGTATATTGATTTTGTATTATGCACCCAACTATTCATTACCTCAAAAATAAAAAGTTATTATGGCAAGCCAATCACACCCAAATGGAGGGCTCTCCAGAACAAAGCACTGGGTTTAAAGCGTTAGACAAAGCACTGCAAGGTGGGTTTCCTGAATATGGTGTTATCGATATTCGTAGTCCTATTGGTATAGGTGAATTACGTTTGTTATTACCGAGTCTGCTCGCAAGACAAACATTATTTAATAACAGTTTAACCACCTTTATTGCGCCGCCCTTAGCTATCAATAGTGAAATGTTGGCTGAATTTGGTTTAGATTTAAAACAGGTACTGGTTGTTCAACCTAACAGCTCCCAATTAGCTTTATGGAGTGCCGAACAAAGTATAAAAAGTGGCTGTTGCCATAGCGTGATCATATGGCACACACAGGTTTCGGTTACCCACATAAAACGCTTTCAACTGGCTGCAGAAAAGGGCCAATGTTTACTTTTTATCATCCGCCCTCCCCGTCATGAACATATTTCTTTACCCGTTACATTAGGGCTAACTCTAACCTCAGCCAAAGAAGGCATTCAGGTACAAATCACCAAACGCAAAGGGGTGAAACCGAATCAAGCTTTCAACGTCAACATGCATACTTATTGGCCTGAACTAAGTTGTTCTGAATTAAGTTGTCCCGAATTAAACCACGGGAATAAGTCACAAGTGCTCCATTTTCCAACCGCCATACACAGCGTGGGTTAAATCTCACTCGATTATCATGAATAAACTTTGGTTATATCTTTGCTTTCCTCAATTACAGTTAGACTCGCTATTAGAGCAAGCAACACAGGCGCAAAGTTCGCAAAAAGCTTATGTTATTTGGAATGAAGAGCGTCATCAAATTTGCCAACTGAATCAAACGGCTTATCAGTCAGGCATACGTTTAGGCATGGGTTTAGGCACAGCTGCTATGTTGAAACACGATATAGAAGTAGTGTTATACCAAGAAAAAATCACTCAAGGGATACTCGATGACATTGCCCATCAATTGTATTTAACCACCAGCGACATCAGCTTTTGGGGGACAAACGGCCTGTTATTACAAACCCATAATATGTTAACTATGTATGGAGGGCTGACTCAATATTGGAAAATGATCCAGCAGAAAATCCCCCATAACCTGCATTATCATTTTGCAACAGGGCACTCACCTCTTGCCGCTAGATTATTAGCCATCACCGCATGGAACAAGATCACAGATAATCAAACTCAGATTAACCAAGCACTACAGCCTTTATCACTTGAACATACAGAACTTGCTGCACATGTAGTAAAAAAGCTTGCTCGGGTCGGGTTACACAGCATACAAGATTTGCTTAAGATACCTTTCGCCGATCTAGCCAAACGTTTTGACGCGGATGTGGTCCACTATATTGGTCAATTAACCAATCAAATATCTCATCCCATTCATTTCTTTCACCCAAAACAATTTTTTGAGCGTTACCTAGAATTATTATTCGACATTGAAAACATACACACTTTGCTAAACCCATTAAAAATACTACTCAATGCCTTAGCCCTTTTTTTAAAAAGCCGCGATCTATTAACCCATTCATTAAAAATCACACTCTATTTAAGAGATGCTCAACCAGTCGAACTGCTTATTCAGTCTAGACAGGGTGAATACCAAATGCAGGCTTGGTTATCTCTAATTACCCTAAAATTTGAGAATATCAGCCTGAGCTCGCCTGCTTACGCCATTTGTTTAAAAGTAGACAACACTTTTATACGCTCTCCCGATAAACAGGATTTATTCAGCCGTAAACAAGGCACTCTGAGTCGTTTACAACTGCAATCATTACTACAAGCAAAATTAGGAGAAGCAGCATTATCCACCCCACAGGTAAGCAATGACTTTCGCCCAGAATTGATGATACAAAACAGCCCAACTCACAAAAGCGCTTTAACACAATTACAAGCAATGCGGCCTAGTTTTTTATTAAGCCCTCCCGCCCCTTTACAAGAGAAAGTATCTATTGCTTATGGCCCCGAACGTATCAACACGGCTTGGTGGGACAAAGATATTGTGATCAGAGACTACTTCATTGCGTACAACTCAGCAGGTCAGTGGTATTGGGTATTTAAAACCCCTGATGGCAAATGGTATTTACACGGGATATTTAGTTAATGTCCTCTACAGGCCAATATGCAGAACTATTTTGTCAAAGTAACTTCAGTTTTTTATGGGGGGCTTCTCATCCTCAAGAATTAGTCAAACAAGCTGACTTTTTAGGTTACCAAGCAATAGCCATAACAGACGAATGTTCAGTGGCCGGTGTCGCTCGGGCACACACCGCCATTAAACAACAAAACCTCAATATAAAACTGATTGTCGGTAGCCTATTTCGTTATAAAGAGCGTTTTAAAGAACGCTTTGAAGATAGCCTCAATATCGTGTTGCTATGCCCCAATAGAGAGGCTTATGCAGAATTATGCCGCACCATTACCAATGCCCGAAAACGCGCCAATAAAGGGGAATACCAACTCAACTTATGGGACTTACGCAGCATTAAACACTGCTTAGTTATCTGGTTACCTAAAGGCAAAACTGACGTAGATAACCATTGGGCGGTGTGGCTAAAAAAACATTATGCCAAACGTCTATGGATAGGTTATCAACGTCATCTTAGTGCCAATGAACACCGTTATTTAAAACACCTACAGCAACTTGGCAGTGAACATAATTTAACTATCACTGCATGTGGTGGTGTACTTATGCACATTTCACAAAGATTGCCTTTACAACACACGCTCACCGCCATCCGTAAAGGCAAACCGATACCTGAATTAGGCCGAGAGCTGACACCTAACAACGAGCGTTATCTAAGGCCAATTCATAAACTATCAACATTATTCCAAAACCAGTGGTTAATCGAATCGGCAAAAATTGCCAGTCAATGCCATTTTGATTTAGCCAGTTTGCGTTATGAATACCCACAAGAATTAGTACCCAAAGGGAAAACCGCATCAACATACCTACGTGAACTGGTATTAAAGGGGATGCAAATACGATTTTCAGAAGGAGGACGATTAACCTTTAGCATCAAACGCACTATCGTCAAAGAACTACGCTTAATTAACGAGCTGAATTACGAGTACTTTTTTTTAACCATTTACGACATTGTACTTTTTGCCCAAGAAAGGCAGATTTTATATCAAGGACGAGGCTCCGCAGCCAACTCAATTGTCTGTTATTGCTTACAAATTACAGCCGTAGATCCCAGACAAATATCGGTGTTATTTGAGCGTTTTATTTCAAGGGAAAGAAAAGAAGAACCCGACATAGACGTAGATTTTGAACACGAACGACGAGAGGAGATCATTCAATATATCTACCAAAAATATGGCAGAGAGCGTACCGCCATTGCCGCCACTGTTATTACCTACAGACACAAAAGCGCGATCCGAGAAGTAGGCAAAGCGCTTGGCGTGAGCGAACATCAAATGGATTTCTTTATTAAAAACATGAACCACAGAGATAAAGGATTAGGCTGGCGCGGCCAAATTGCAGAGCTCGGCTTTGAACCCGAATCAAAACAGGGCCAGTTATTTGTAGACTTAGTCGACGAGATAAAAGGCTTTCCCCGCCATTTATCTCAGCATGTTGGTGGCTTTGTGATCTCCCAAGGCCCACTCTACCATCTAGTGCCAATCGAAAATGCCGCCATGCAAGACCGCACTGTGATCCAGTGGGATAAAGACGACCTTGAAAGCCTAGGTTTACTCAAAGTCGACGTACTGGCTTTAGGTATGTTAACCGCTATTCGTAAATCTTTTTCTCTCATACAAAAGCATTACCAGCACACATACAGTGTGGCTGATATTACCGCCCTTGGTGACGACCAACAGGTTTATAAAATGATCCAAGCAGCAGATACAGTGGGAGTATTCCAGATTGAATCGAGAGCACAAATGAGTATGTTGCCAAGGCTCAAACCCACAACCTTTTATGACCTAGTCATTCAAATCGCCATTGTTCGCCCAGGCCCCATACAAGGCGGTATGGTACATCCTTTTTTAAAGCACCGAGCCGATCCTCATTTAATTAAATACCACTCTGCAGAACTACAAGCCATATTATCTCGTACATCAGGTGTCCCCATATTTCAAGAACAAGTGATAAAAATAGCCATGGTGGCAGCCGATTTTAGCGGAGGAGAAGCCGACCAATTACGCAGAGCAATGGGCAGTTGGAAACGTACCGGTGAACTCGTGCATTTTAAAGACAAGCTTATTTCAGGCATGTTAAAAAAAGGCTATCCAGAAGACTACGCTTTACGCATTTATCAACAAATCTGTGGGTTTGGAGAATACGGTTTTCCAGAGTCCCATTCTGCATCTTTTGCTGTTTTGGCTTACGTCTCTTCTTGGTTAAAGTATTATTACCCTGCGGCGTTTTATGTGGGTTTATTAAATAGTTTACCTATGGGTTTTTATTCACCTAGCCAACTCATTCAAGATGCCAAACGTCACAATATTAGCGTGTTACCTATCTGTATTAATGCCTCTGACTACCAACACAAAATGGAATATCAAGCTAAAGGTAAAAACAAAGACTGGGCCATAAGATTAGGCATTAGGTTAGTCAAAGGAGTGAATAAAAATGAAGTCGAAAAGCTACTACAGCTACGCCCCGCTAATGGTTTTGAGCATATCAATCAAGTCAAACAAGAAACTCACTCTCGCCAACTACTTGAAGCCTTAGCCAGTGCTGATGTATTTCATACTATCAGCAACAACAGGTATTTAAGTCGTTGGCAGTTAATGGATACCGAGAGCGAATTAGCCCTTTTTAAACAAAGCCCAAGCGAAACAGCCGCCAACATACCTAAGCCCACTCAAATCGATACCTTAGTCGAAGATTACCAAGCCACGAGTTTAAGCTTATTTGCTCATCCAATTACTTTATTAAAACAAGCAAACTTACTACCAGCGTATACCCCAGCCAATCAGCTGTTGTCTAAGTCCCATCAAAGTACAATTAGCGTGGTGGGTTTAGTAACCGGCAGACAAAGGCCGGGCACCTCAAAAGGCGTGACCTTTGTCACTCTTGAAGATGACACTGGCAATATCAACGTGGTGGTGTGGTTGGCCACCTCAAGAGCACAAAAACAGGCTTATTTAAAAGCCCGTATCTTACAAGTTAAAGGCATATTAGAACGAGGAGACGGCGATGTGACCCACATTATCGCCGGAAAGCTGGTTGATTTGAGTCATTTATTATCTGACCTCAATACAAAATCCAGAAACTTTCATTAACTCCAGAGCCTGCTCTAGGTTAGTTATTCTCCAAGGAAATCTTTCGGGCTGGGCACCCAAGCTCTATTGTATTTTTGCACACCTGTGTAATTGAAAAAGTTAACTTTACTTTGAGGTGTAATGGATTTTCCTCTTTTGTTAAGGGCTTCTGATGAGGTATTAGGCCATTCTCCAGTATTAATACGTTCAAGTAGCACTTCAATACTGACCATTAACTCAGCAAAACTAAAAGTACAGTGGCCCCAAGTGTTCACATAGGCAGTACGAAAAAAGTCAGAATACCCATTTTGTATGACTAGATCTTCATATCCTTGGATCAAACTGGCGTAGACTAAACCATCTCCTGCTGTATTCATGCGTAACAGGGGTACTTTAGGTTTTCCAATGTGTGTGCGGCCAGGTGCACTCCACCACTTTATGGCTTCAGGATCTGCCGCTATTCGTTCAAAGGCATTAATTTTGGCTAAATCGTCGTCTAAACTTACCGGTGAGTTTTTATACAAAGCTTCAACCGCATTTTTATACAGTATTGCACCATTGTTAAATGACTCTTTATAATCAATGCCGACATTTGACTTTAACTGCCCTGGCGCGGCAAGCTCTAACATAGTGGTACCGCCAGTCCCCCTCATAGGCACCAAACGCACGATACTTTGATACATACTTTCTTGCAGTGTTTTAATGTCGGTAGGATCTGGTTTAAGCACAGGCGCTTTGCCTTTGCCTCCCCATGCAGGCCATTGACCAATGGTAATAGCTAAAGCAATACGAGCTTGACCTTCTGGTGTTTTTTGCGCGTCATCTATGGCCTTTACCCACTTTTTACCCAACATATCTAATTGTGTTGGCGTATATGCTCCAAGGTCCGCAATAGGTAATTCTGGAGCAATCAAAGCTTTTAATACGAACATCCCATCCAAATGTGTGTTCGCCAACCAATGACTAGTAGAAGCACACATGGCAATTGCACCATCGATTCTATCTGGATGAATTTCTGCCATACCAAGCGTGACAGTTCCCCCACCCGAGCAACCCATTTGAATGGTTGTTTTAGGTTTGCCAAATTTCGCATCAAAAATATCGAAAATGGTAATAAAGTCATGAATTTCGTGGGCAGGATCATAATTTTTAAAGCGGCCCTTTCTACGTTTAGTACCAGACAAAGCATAGCCATTCTCGAGTAAATACATGTTCCTCATGGAGTCTGCGGCTTTTATATAATCAAAGTCGTTGATCAACACACCATTCCAATTATCAGGTACGCGGATCATGTATTCAGTTTTTCTAACTGGCAGCTCACCTTTCAACTCTTCAAACTGAACCTTAGATTTGGCCACACTATAAGTAGAAAAAATACTGCATATAGCCGTAATAAGGCAAAGTAATACTGTGCTTTTTTTCATGATTTTCCTTTCAAGGCGATAATTAGGTTAACATTCAACAATCTATTTTTATTTACAAAAAAGCAGAAGTGAGTGATCAACTTCTGCTTAAGTTAGTAGCAACGTATTTTAGTCAATCACCACTTTTTTCACTTTCTTCGATTTCTCCACTAATTCTTTGTGTAAATCTCGATAAAAATTCAAACGTACTTTTTGATAATTACCGGCATCTAACAAAATATTATTACTATTGCCGTCATTCCATTCGTTCCACAACTTCGCTAATTCTTTACGTTTAGCGGGGTTATTTTTAAGAATATTGTTTTTTTCGTAAGGATCATTTTGCATATCGTACAGTTCAATACCTTGATCTTTGGCGTTCATCAAATATTTAGCATCTAGTGTACGTACCGCCCATTGTTTGGCTTCACGTCGCCAAAAAAGAGCAGAATGAGGAGAGCCTTGTTTATCTCCATTAACATAAGGGATCAGGTTTTTACCTTCCAGTTTATGACCAGATGTATCTCCCTTACCTAAAGCAACAGCAGTCGCCGCTATATCAAGAGACGACACTAAACCGTCAAACTCACCTGATTTTTTAATACCTGCAGGCCAGTGCATAATAAATGGCACATGGGAGCCTCCTTCACGCATGCTGCCTTTACCATCCCTAAACTTACCACTGTCACTAAACAATTTACCTTTCTTCTTCTTTTTATAATCCATGCCAGATAGAGGCGCTGCCGCACCATTATCTGACAAAAAGAAGATCAAGGTATTGTCGAACTTACCCGAGGCTTTAAGTGAATCCACCACCATACCTATACCACGATCCATTTCATCCACCATGGCCGCATAGATTTGCCGCGTTTTATTTTTAATATGGCTATATTTTTTGATAGTAGCCGCAGGTGCTTCTAAGGGTAAATGAGGCGCGTTGTATGCCAAATACAGCATAAAAGGTTTTTCAGCATCTGACACAAACTTAGCGGCATCTCGACTAAGTTGAGTGGTCAGGTATTCAGTGAATTCGGCCGTGTTATCATTACGCTGCAAAGGCCAAATGCTGCCTTCATTAGCTGAATAATGGGTTTGTTTTGGATTTTTTTCAGACCACAAAGGTGTGGTAGTGGTCACGTTTTTTGGAAAATAAGTATGGCCACCGGCTAAAAATCCAAAGAAATAATCAAACCCACGGTTATGAGGATGATATTTTTGATTACCACCTAAATGCCATTTACCCACAATGCCTGTTTCATACCCAGACTTTTTTAAACGTGTCGCAAAGGTTTGCTCAGTCAAAGGTAAACCACTAAATTCATCGTAAAATGAGTTTGTGACATTAATTTCCATGCCAAATCTAGCTTGGTAACGGCCGGTAATTAAACCTGCTCTTGAGGGCCCACATACAGGATGTGTCACGTAACCATTATTCATGATGACACCATTATTGGCTAGGGCATCAAGATTAGGCGTAAAAATATCTTTAGCACCAGTAAACCCTAAATCGGCATAACCCAAATCATCGGCCATAATCACTAATATATTTGGACGGGGATCTGTTGCAGAAAAAGCCTTACCACTAAAAGCAGTCGTGACGAGCAAAACTGACAATACCTTAGTTAAAATATTACACACAATTAGATTCTTATATAAAAATAAAAAATTAAATATAAATCACACTGTAAAACTATCAATCACTTTTACATTACTTTACATTGCATCTTACCTTGGTACCTTATCTTAGTACTTTAACGAACCTTACTAAGACTAAACTGATTGCAAACTTGGAGCAGTAATGAAAATAGGCGTGAACTTTTTGTTATGGACAACACATGTGACAGAAAAACATTTTCATTTGTTTCCGTTACTAAAAAATGCAGGCTTTGATGGTGTCGAAATCCCCTTAACTAAAGGCACACCAGCACATTATCAAAAAGTAAAACAAGCGTTAGACAATGAAGGCCTAGCGTGTACAACCACAACCAATTGTTCACCAGACACTCATTTGATTTCATCCACTTCAAAAATCAGGCAAGCAGGGGTAGACCACTTAAAATGGGCAATTGAATGTAATCAAGCTTTAGGCAGTCATATCCTTGGAGGGCCCATCCACTCTTGCCCAGGTATTTTTACTGGCCAACCAGCCACTAAGCAGGAACAGGATTGGTGTATTGAAAACTTAGGTAAAGCTGCAACCTATGCGGAACAAACAAAGGTCACCCTATGTTTAGAATTTCTAAATCGTTTCGAATGTTACCTAACCAATACGCTGCAGCATACTAAACAAATAGTCGACCAAGTAAACTCCCCTTTTGTGGGTATTCACTACGACACTCACCATGCCCATCTAGAAGAATCTAATCTGACAACAGCAATTCAAACAGCTGGCAGCACTATCAAACATGTGCATTTTTCCGAGAGTCACAGAGGAATGTTAGGCCATGGTTTAGTAGATTGGCAGACTAACGTGCAGGCGTTAAAAAGTATTGGATACGAAGGCTGGGTAACCATAGAAGCTTTCACCAATAAAGTACCAGGGTTAGCAAGTGCGCTACATATGACCCGTTCGTTAATAAACGATGAATTGGAATGTGCCACTTCAGGAGCTGAATTTATTCGAACTTTGTTAAGTAGTTCGTTATCTGAATTAAAATAAAAGCGCGTGCCAAAATAAGAGCGATAAAAGCGATAACAGCTCTCACTGTTATCGCTTTT
The DNA here is from genome assembly GCF_051252315.1 of Paraglaciecola sp. Lineage (GTDB taxonomy): Bacteria > Pseudomonadota > Gammaproteobacteria > Enterobacterales > Alteromonadaceae > Paraglaciecola. Next base: position 22,433 of record NZ_JBPOFP010000066.1, read on the forward strand.
TTATTCGTTCACCTAATTAACAAATAGTACTGTTACAAATGGTCTTGTTACAAATAGTCTTGTTATTAATGGCTTATATGAGCACTTGGCGTTGCATCTGCTTCAAGATCGCCCACTGCATACTGAATACCGGCCAAATAATGGTTCAACATAAGCGGATTAAAGTAAATGTCATCACGATGGCCTAAGCTTGTATAAAACACTCGACCTTTGCCCACCTTTTTAATCCATGAAACTGCATAGTCATTATCTTCACGCTTTGGTTCTTTTTTGGGTTTATCACTTTTTGCGGGATCTAAAGTTAACAATACTCTCAACTTTTCACGGGAATAAGGTGGGCTTTTGAACTGATAAATCTCATCCTTAAGACTGAAACTTTTGATATCTTTAAATACAGGGGCAATAACGCCATTATCGCTATCTTCAACATCAACGGTGACATTCATGTTTGATGTCCAAGGGTGCCCATAAAATAATCCACCTATGGTTTCACCAAACTTTTCATGACCATAACATGCATCAGTTGCCGCGTGGATCCCCACTAATCCGCCACCTTTTTTGACGTAATCAATTAAATTATTCACTAGGCTGTTATGACGTACTTTTAATGCAGCCCATTGTTCATCGGTAAACTGGTCACGTTCTGATGCTTTCTTCCAAACCCTAGGCATAAAAAAATCACCCGTAGAGTTGAGTAATATCACGCTATCGAACTGTTGTAATGCCTGAGGTGTAAAGTTTGCTGGGTCATCACTTACCACTGCGGTATAGGCATTAGTTGCTAAGCCTAATTTTTCTAACGCCACTTTTCCCACAGGTATAGAGCCATGTCGATAACCACTGGTAGCACTAAAAACCAACACTTTACGTTTCGATTTTGGTGTAACAATAGCGGTAGTGGGCAATGCAGCTTGTATAGCACTCAGTTTACTTTCAGGTAAGGGGGCAGACTCGAAATTAGGTTTCCAGTTTATTTCGGCCACTGACAGGGTTGAAACCGCACACATGAGTAACACACCCAGTACTTTATAATGTATTTTATAATGTCTCATTTTTTGTTCCATTTTTTAGCGTTATAATTATAAGTTGAGTAAAGATTGCTTCAATATATCATGCCAATTATTCGGCGCTGCATTTTTTACTTCTAGCAAATAAAATTTTAACAGGTAAATTCACCGCTTCTTATATAAATTAACAAGAAAGGCTTAACCAGTAAACAGGCTTAACGTTGACAAAAATCTACAAGCAATAATCCATGTTTTGAATAGCGCTCACCCACTTTCTTTTAACCCTAGACATTGTTTTTATGTGGTCATGGTTTACAGTAGATAATTCAAAAAAGATTAATCTAGATGAATAGCTAAGGGATGCTCGTGAATTCGATTAAACACATTATATCTTTGCTCACTATTATTGTGGCAACAACCGCATGTACAGACCCCAAATCACCTTCAACTGAAAACGCAACAACAGCTGAAGCCCCCAAGAGCCAAGCACTGAATATTGAAAAGTATCAATTAAAAAATGGCTTAGATGTGGTACTACACCAAGATACATCTGATCCTGTGGTGGCCGTGGCCATTGTTTATCATGTGGGTTCTAACCGCGAACTACCTGGCAAAACAGGCTTTGCCCACTTTTTTGAACACATGTTATTTCAAGACTCTGAAAATGTAGGGCCCGGTAAATTCATTAAAAATATAGGTAATATGGGTGGAACCTTAAATGGCGGCACCTGGCAAGACGGTACCATTTATTATGAAGTGGTACCTAATGATGGCCTTGAGCAAATATTATGGATGGAGTCTGACCGCATGGGTTACTTCATCAATACGGTCACCAAAGAAGGCTTAGAAAACGAAAAACAAGTGGTTAAAAATGAGAAACGCCAAAGTGTTGATAATCGACCCTATGGCCATACCAACGCAGTGGTAATGGACACGATTTACCCTGAAGGTCATCCTTATAGTTGGAGTGTTATTGGTAGTTTAGAAGACTTACAAAATGCGACTTTGCAAGACGTGAGAGATTTCTATCAAAAATGGTATGGTGTAAATAACGCAACGCTTGTGCTGGCAGGTGATTTTGATAATGAACAAACAAAAGCTTGGGTTGAAAAATATTTTGGTGAATTACAAGCCCAACCAGAAGTGGCAGCATTAGCCCCTCAACCCGCTAAGTTAGAAAAAAGTATTTCTTTATATCACGAAGATAACTTCGCACAACTACCCGAGCTAACCTTAACATTCCCAGCAATAGAGAAGTATCAAGCCGATGCTTACGCTCTAGAATTACTCGCTGAAGTATTAAATGACGGTAAAGACAGCGTCTTTTACCAAACAGTGGTAGAACAAGACAAACTCGCACCAGCAATTAATACCGATACCTATATTGGCGAAATTGCCGGTACATTTAGCATCACAGTTAGAGCCTTTAACAACACTAAGTTAGACCTAGTTAAAACCAGTATAGATAAGGCAATAGGTCAATTTGCCGAAAAGGGCGTAAGTGATGAGCAACTTGCTCGTATTTTAACAGGCAAAGAAAAGTCATTTTATAACAACCTCACCAGTGTATTTAATAAAGCCTCATCATTAGCTTCATACAATGAATTTGCTGGCGACCCTAATCTCATAACCACCGAGATTGAACGTTATAAAAAGGTAACCACAAAAGACATTATGGCCGTCTTTAATAAATACATTAATGGTGCACATTACGTTGCAACCAGTTTTGTGCCTAAAGGACAAGTAGAACTAGTGTTAACTGATGCTACAAAAGCAGACGTGGTTGAGGAAAAAGTTGTACAAGGTGCAGAACAAAATATGGCTCAAGATACCCAAGCAGAGCTTGCACCAATCGCTCAAGCCAAATCAGCGTTTGAACGTTCTATTCAACCGCCCTTTGGCAAAAAACCAAGCATTACCTTACCCCAGGTTTGGGATGTTAAGTTAGACCAAGGCGTACAGGTGCTTGGCATAGAACATAATGAATTGCCCCTAGTGTCGTTTTCTATTCGTCTGTTAGGTGGCCATGCCTTAGATCAAAAAGGCAAAGTCGGAGTCGCTAACTTAGTCACTAGCATGATGATGGAAGGCACCGCCAACAAAACGCCACAGGAATTAGAAAAAGCCCTAGGAGAATTAGGCGCAGATCTTAACTTTACCACTAGCGGCGAATATCTAACCTTAACGGGTAATTCATTGGCGGCTAATTACGATGCAGTCATGGCCCTAGCCTTAGAAGTATTATTACAACCACGCTGGGATGAGTCAGAATGGGCAAGAATTAAAAAAGACACCATTGCTCAAATACAACAATCAAAAGGTAACCCAGGAGCAATTTCAACTAACGTATTCAACAAACTCATGTATGCCGATGACAATATGCTGTCTACCCCAATATTAGGTACGGTAGAAGACATCAATAATATTGAATTAAATGACTTAAAAACCTTTTACCAAAATAATTTCGTCGCCAACTTAACCAGCGTACATGTTGCAGGTGACGTGGCTAAACAACAGGTGATGAATAGTGTAGACGCACTCAATAAAGGCCTTAAAAGTAGTGATACAGCATTACCTAAAGCAAGCCCAGCGCCGGTACTAGACAAAGCTCAAGTGTATTTTGTGGACGTACCCGGAGCTAAACAGTCTTTCATTAGAATTGGCTCACGGGCTATGCCAGCCAACTCCAAAGATTATTACCCCTTAGTTGCGGTAAACCATAATTTGGGCGGTAGTTTTTCAGGACAATTGTTCCAAATTCTACGTCTACAAAAAGGTTATACCTATGGCGCCTACTCAGGTGTTAATCGCCGGAATTTAGGTGGCGTATTTACCGCTCGTTCAAGTGTTCGTTCTAACGTCACGCTGGAGTCTCTACAAACCTTTAGAGAAATTATGAGTGACTACAATAAAACGTTTGACGCCAAGGCTTTGGAAAATACTAAATCAGTATTGTCACGTAAAAATGCCTTGGCATTTGAAACCACCAACAGTCTCATGGGAGTGTTACAAAATATTAGTAGTTATCAATTATCTAAAGATTATGTCGCCGAACAACAACAAACATTAACCAATATGAACTTAGAGCAAGCGCAACAAATGCTGGCTAAATACATGGACTCAGACAAAATGGTTTATCTAATCGTCGGCGATGCCGCCACCCAGCTAGAGCGTGTTAATCAACTAGGTTTAGGTGAAGCCATCTTATTAGATACAGCCGGCAATCCTGTTAAATAAGCTCATTGAAATAACGACCTTGTGACATAAACACAGGTCAGTCCTTAAAGCCCCCCACCCTCTTATCAAAATAAGGGGATGGGGTTTAAGGGTATGCGTTGCGCGCACTGCAATCCATTGCATTTTTGATACGGCATCCCTGCCGCACCAGCTACTCTTTTTCAACAGCAAAAAAGAGTAGCC
>NZ_JBPOFP010000067.1:0-26343 GCF_051252315.1 Paraglaciecola sp.
AAACAAGATAGACAGGTGCATAACATTGACTATGTTATCGCCAGCATATTTTTATTAACCATCTTGTTTACTATATTCGCCAACGTAATGTTTAATATTCCACCTGTGCTAAGTTTTTTAACCGGATTATCCATTATGTTTATTGTCACTCACTTAATGGGAGATGAAGACCACGATCCGATTTTGGAATATATTCGATATATTGAGTTTGATACTCTGTTGTTTTTCTTAGGTGTTTTACTATTGGTAGGCATGTTAGAACAAATACAAGCTCTAGAATTTTTACTCAACTTATACCAACACTTACCCCCTATATATGCCAACTATGTGATGGGGATAACATCTTCTATCGTAGACAATGTCCCCCTAACAGCAGCACTACTTAAAACCGATATCACTATGGATTTATCTTCTTGGCTGGGTTTGACTTATGCCGTTGGTGTTGGTGGTTCTCTATTGGTAATAGGCTCAGCCGCAGGCATAGTCGCAATGAGTAAAGTCTCGAGTCTAACATTTGCTCATTATGCAAAATACAGTGTACTCATACTCGTTGCATATACGATTGGTTACGCACTAGTACTAACGTTAGCCAATATTATTTAACTCAATTCGGATAACTTAAATTTTTGCCAATATTCTGTCTAAATGATTTGAAAAATTTTGTCTGTCTTTTTGGTTTAAAGGAGGTGGCCCCCCAGATTGTTCTCCACTGGCTCGCATGGTATCCATAAAATCTCTAATATTTAACCGACCGCGGATATTTTCCGAGGTAAACAATTCACCTCGAGAACTCAAGGCTAGCGCACCTTTTTCTATGACTTCTGCGGCTAACGGAATATCTGAGGTAATGACCAAATCCTCGGCTTCACAAAGTTTTACAATCTCATCATCTGCAACATCAAAACCCTGAGGTACTTGCATAGCCCTAATAAATTTAGACGCAGGTGTACGAATAAATTGATTTGCCACATAGATAGTCTCTACTTTTTTACGTTGTGCCGCTCGATTAATGATGTCTTTGATAACAATCGGGATCGCATCGGCATCTACCCAAATTTTCATACTCATACCTAACTTTAAACTCAATTAACCAAAAGGATTTTACCAGTTAAAGCTAGTGGATTAACGATTCATTTTAAAAAATTTGAACCAACTTACTCTCAACATCGTCATTTAAACCAAGACTTAGTTAAATTAACTAATTAATGAACGAATGATATACGTGAAAATTATACACAATCACTTACATTATTGTTTTGTATAGCTTTTTTTAATCTGGCACAGTCAATGCTCATAGGCTAGTTTACTTAATAACTTTACTGTAGTTAAAAACTCAGGGGATCATGATGGAACTAATAATAAATAATAAGGTTAACAGTAAGCTACTGAGCATTGTCGCACTTTTACTGTCAGTGGCTTTACTCAGTAGCTGTGGTGAAGCTGAAGCAATTACTGATAAAAAGAAAAAAGAAGTCGTCATTTCAGTTCCCGTAGAGACAAGTAACTTAATTTTAGGTGATATATCTTCTAATTATGCAACAACAGCGGTATTAGAAGCCAAAGAAGAGGCATTTGTAGTCCCTAGAGCATCAGGCATCATTCAAGAGATATTTGTAGAAGAAGGCGACTACGTTAAAAAAGGTCAAGTATTAGCGCAAATTGAACCTCGCCGTTATCACTTAAATCTAGACCGAGCCAAAGCAAACTTAGTGGGTATTGAAAAAGAGTTGAATAAAATTGATAAGGTTTACAATAAAAAACTTATCAGTGATGACACTTATGACAAAGTAACCGCACAATACAAATCAGCCAAAGCGACTCTGTCATTAGCTGAACTTGATTTAAAAGAAGCCACAATTGTAGCCCCTATTTCAGGTTTTATAGCAGAGCGTAATGCAAAAGTAGGAAATCTTACAGAATCTTTCCAAAGAGCTAGAATGTTCCACATTGTTCAACAAAAAGAATTATACGGTATTGTACACCTCCCAGAAAAAGAGTTATCAAAGGTTCATGAAGATCAGCAAGCAATATTAGAACTGACCGCTTTTAGCGGTCAAAAATCTCCGGCATACGTAGAACGTATTAGCCCAGTCATTGATTCTAAAACGGGTACCTTTAAAGTCACCTTGCGCGTACCTAACCCAAACAATACGTTAAAAGCAGGCATGTTCGCCCAAGTTAAATTGAATTACGACACACACGAAAATGCAGTTTTATTGCCTAGAAAAGCACTTTTAAGCATAGATGACAGTGTAAACGTATTTGTCATTAATGAAGGAGTTGCGAATAAACTATCCGTTAGTGTGGGTTACCAAGAAGGCGAGTATGTCGAAATATTATCGGGTTTAACGGGGGAGGAACAGGTAGTGATTACAGGCCATCATAACCTACGAGATAAAGCCCCAGTAGAAATTGTGAATCAGGATGACTCAAAACCCAAAGAGCCGTCAAAAACGCAGACAACAGACGAACACTCTGAATTAGCTAAAGGTTAGGAGTGTCATTATGAGCATGATTGATACTGCGGTTAAACGCCCCGTCACCGTTTGGATGTTTACCTTTGCAATTGTACTATTTGGCATGGTCTCTTTGTCACGTTTAGCCATTAATTTATTGCCAGAATTGTCCTACCCTACTCTGACCATACGCACTGATTATATTGGTGCTGCACCTGGTGAAATTGAACAACTGGTATCTAAACCCATAGAAGAAGCCATTGGAGTGGTGAAAGGTGTTCGTAAAGTCACCTCGACTTCTAAAGCGGGCCAGTCCGATGTGTTACTCGAATTTGAATGGGGAACAGACATGGACTTCGCCAGCTTAGAAGTCAGAGAAAAACTCGATACTATTTGGCTGCCACTGGATGTTAAAAAACCAATATTATTACGCTTTAATCCGAGTTTAGATCCGGTAATGCGTTTCGGTTTTGGAGGTGTCGCTCAAACAGACGCGACTCAATCAAACAAAACTCCAGCAGGCTCAAAAGAAAAAGCTTCTAATCAACCAAGAGTAAAACAAACTAAAAATCCTACTGAATTAACAGAACAAGGTATAAAAACCTTACGTTTGTATGCAGAAGAACAAATTAAACGCCAGTTAGAATCTGTAGAGGGCGTTGCTTCGGTTAAAGTCAGTGGAGGTCTTGAGCATGAAATACAAGTATTAATCGATCAACAAAAAACCAGCCAACTAAATATTACTGCTGACCAGATTATAAAACGATTGAAAGCAGAAAACGTTAATACATCCGGCGGCAGAGTAAAAGACGGCTCACAAGAATACTTAGTGAGAACCTTAAACCAATTTAAAAACTTAGATGATATTCGAGATCTATTTATCGCCACCCGAGAAGGTAAAAACATTCGTTTAGGTGATATTGCTAAAGTGAACGATGCCCACAAAGACCCAACATCACTTAATCGTTTTAACGGTTTTGAGGGCGTTGAGATCGCTATATATAAAGAAGGTGACGCGAATACTGTACAAGTGGCACAAAACATTCAATTCAGGATTGACCTTTTACAAAAACAAATCCCTGAACACTATCAACTGCAATTAGTTTACGACCAATCTAAATTTATTGGCAGCGCTATAGCAGACGTTAAATCTGCCGCCATCATAGGTGGCATTTTAGCCATGTTTATATTGTATTTATTTTTGAAAAATATTTGGCCAACCTTAATTATATCTATCTCAATACCTGTTTCGATTATTGCCACCTTCAATCTCATGTATGGCAATGGCATCAGTTTAAACATAATGAGCCTAGGTGGGATCGCCCTAGCCATAGGACTGTTAGTGGATAACAGCATAGTCGTACTAGAAAACATTGCTCGACATAAATCCACCAATAAAAACTTTAAACTAGCGGCAATTAGAGGCACAAAAGAAGTATCTATGGCCATTACTGCATCAACTTTGACCACTATGGCAGTGTTTTTTCCATTAGTGTTTGTTGAAGGTATTGCAGGTCAACTGTTTAGCGATCAAGCGTTAACCGTCACCTTTGCCTTAGCCGCTTCTTTGGTGGTTGCTCTAACTCTCATTCCTATGTTAGCAGCTCGGGAAAAGTCTGAAGATAACGTAAACAAAGAGACACCATTAATTTTTGAACCTAGTCCAGAAAAAGTCAAACCAAGCAGTAAAGTGGGCTGGTTCTTCCATTACTTATCGTTACCATTTTCTTGGATTGCACAAGCCTTGTTTTATTATGTACCTTTGGTTATTACAACGGTTCTTGTCTTTATTTTCAGAATGTTAAGCAAGATTTTGAGTGGGTGTTTTAAGCCATTACTATGGGCCTTCGACAAAGTATTTAACTTGATAGAATCCGCCTACCTAGTCGCACTTAAAACGGCATTAAAGGGACGATTATTAATACTATTCTCTATCATAGCGGTATCGGCCAGTTCACTATTATTATTGCCTAAACTAGGCATGGAACTTATACCCGATATGTCTCAAGGTGAGTTTTTCGTAGAAGTTAATTTACCTACAGGTTCTCAATTAGAACAAACTGATCAGGTAATTTCGGAATTAGCTAACTTTACTCAATCACTTGATGGTGTTGCTCGTACGTACGCCCTCGCTGGCACTGGTAGTTTAATGAATGTATCGGCAAGTCAAGGTGGTGAATATTGGGGTAAACTAAATGTAGTAATGAAATCCGAAGTTTCTGATCAAAATACTCAGAACGTCAAAAGCCAAATGCGTGCTTACCTCGACCAACAAGCAGGTATTCAAAGTAAATTTGGCCGCCCAGCATTATTTACGTTTTCTACTCCACTTGAAATTCAATTAGTGGGATATGACCTAAAAGCATTAAGTCAATATAGCCAAAAAATCCAAGCACAATTGCAAACCGACGACAGGTTTGCTGATGTTAAATCATCACTACAAGCGGGCAACCCTGAGCTTAAAATCGAGTTCGATCACAACAAACTTGCTCAACTAGGTCTTACCGCGCCGACAGTATCTAAATTGCTTTCCGCAAAAATTGGTGGTGAATTGGCGGGAAAATACAGTATAGAAGATCGTAAAGTAGACATTCTAGTCAGGACCCAAGAAACTCAAAGAGACTCCATCTCAGACATTGGCCAAGTTATTGTTAATCCTGGCGCAGCCTCGCCTATCCCGCTTAGTGCTGTTGCGGATATTACAATGGCAATAGGTCCTAGCGAAATAACCCGTATTGGACAAGAAAGAGTATCTGTCATCTCTGCCAACTTAAATTATGGCGATTTGAATCAAGCAGTGGTGGTAGCTAATCAACATCTTGAAAAAATTAAATTACCGCTGAATATGCAAGCAGAGGTTGCTGGACAAAGTGAAGAAATGACTCAAAGTTTTCAGTCTTTACAATTTGCTTTAGCGCTGGCTATTTTCTTAGTGTATTTGGTGATGGCTTCTCAATTTGAATCGCTACTTCATCCACTACTTATATTATTCACCGTTCCCCTAGCCTGCGCTGGTTCCATTTATGGTTTGTACTTATCTGGCACCAATCTAAGTGTTGTGGTGTTTATCGGCCTAATCATGCTTGCCGGTATAGTGGTGAATAATGCAATCGTGTTAATCGATCGCATTAATCAACTTAGAGAATCTGGGATCGAGAAAACCCAAGCCATCATCCAGTCAGCCCAAAGTAGATTGCGTCCAATTTTAATGACGACACTCACCACATCTTTAGGTTTGTTACCTATGGCAATGGGTATGGGTGAAGGTGCTGAAATTCGCACGCCAATGGCTGTTACTGTCATTTATGGTTTATTGTTTGCTACATTATTAACCTTATTGTTTATTCCTGTCATATATAGCCTCTTTGACCGCAAACACTTTAAACCAGAGTCAAACACCAGTTCCAATGAAGCACATTCATCTTCGCTAGATGCCCCATCACAAAACAATACTGCGGAGAATGTGCATGGATAAGTTTGAAAGCACAGGAGCGGCTTTGGCTGATTTCGCCATTCGTCGCCCTATCACAGTATTAATGTCTTTTTTCTCATTATTATTGTTTGGCATTATGTCTAGTCAACTATTGCCATTGGAGAAGTTTCCAAGCATAGACATACCGCAAATAATCATTCATATCCCATACAAGGATGCGACCCCAGTAGAGGTGGAAAAGATGATCACGCGGCCAGTAGAAGAAGCGCTGGCCACTATGTCTGGGATCAAAAGGCTTCAATCTCGTTCGTCTGAAGACTCTGCACAAGTTCGATTACGGTTTGCCTGGGACGAAAATTTAAAAGCCAAAGGAATTGAAGCTAGAGAAAAAATAGACGCTATTCGTGGCCAACTCCCTTCTGACGTAGAAAGAGTCTTGGTATACCAGTTCAATACCGACGATATGCCAATATTTTCTATGAATGTATCTAGTGAGCGTGACTTATCAAACGCCTTCGATTTGTTAGATCGTAATCTCAAACGGCCAATTGAAAGAGTTGCTGGTGTTTCAAAAGTTGAATTATGGGGCGTATCGTGGAAACAAATATCTATTCGTCTCGACCCATTATTAATGGCCTCGTTACAGGTTAATACTAATGAGTTATCTAGAGCCCTACGTAGTGCAAACTTTTCTATTTCAGCTGGTTCGTTTAATGATAAAAATTATGAGCAAAAAATTACGGTTAACCCACAAGGTGAATTTAACAGTGTTCAAGACATAGAAAACTTAATGGTTAAAAAAGGGGTACGTTTAAGTGATATTGCCACCGTTAAATTCGAAAAACCTAAACGTACAGATGGCCGTCATTTAGATCAGTCTTACGCTGTTGGTTTTAATATATTCCGTGAATCAAACAGTAATATGGTGGAGGTGTCTGAACAGGTTCTAAAAGTCATAGACGACGCAAACAATAACCCCGCTTTTAACGGCATTAACTTACTGATCAACGAAAATGAAGCAGAAAGTGTGACTAGGTCATTATCGGATCTGCTCTCAGCGGGCCTAATTGGCGCATTATTATCACTGCTAGTGCTTTACGCCTTCCTGCGTAATATCACCAGTACATTATTAGTGGTTTTGTCGGTACCTTTTTCCATTTGTATTACCCTAGGGTGCATGTACATGATGGGTTATAGCATCAATATATTGTCTATGATGGGCCTCATGTTAGCAGTAGGTATGCTAGTAGATAATGCTGTTGTAGTCACCGAAAGTATCGAGCACGAAAAACGTCAAATTCAAGATCCTATTGCCGCCACCAAAGCCGGTGTAGCCAAAGTCAGTCTGGCAGTCATTGCTGGCACCATTACAACAGCGATTGTATTTTTACCTAATATTGTAGGGGCAAAAGTTAATGTCACTGTGTTTTTGGAACATGTCGCCATCGCCATTTGTATCTCTTTGTTTGCATCGTTAGTTATTTCTCAGACTTTAATTCCATTGCTTTCGACTAAGATTAAGGCCAGTCAACCCAAGGTTTCTAAACAAGCCAAATCACCCAACAAAATAGCGGTGATGTATAAAAAAGTATTAACTTGGAGCTTAAACAACCAAGGTAAAACCAGTCTCATAGCCATTGCAATATTGGCAAGTACCGCTTTGCCCATGCAATACGTCACCAGTGACGACGACAATGATAACGATCAAAATCGAGTATGGATGAACTATGCCATCCAAGGTAGTTATAGCTTGGAAGAAGTAGAAAAAACCGTCAATAAAATGGAAGCCTATTTATATGCAAACCAAGAAGAGTTCTACATCAAGCAGGTTTATTCATATTATCGTTCAGGTTACGCTGTATCTGGCATAACTTTTATCGATGATATTCCTGTATCTCAAGCTATAGTCAAAAAGAAAATCCTTGAAAACATCCCTAAGTTTGCCCGCGCTAAACCTTCTTTTAGATGGAACGAAAATAACGGTGGCGGTATTAAGTTTACCTTAGTGGGTGACTCGTCAGAAACGTTGGACGATATTTCGAAACAAATTATTCCCGTCCTTAGTAACATCAAAGGTTTGTCTGATGTGAAAACCGATACCACCAAACAAAAACTAGAGTTGCAAGTCGTAGTCGACAGACAAAAGTCTTTTCGATTTGGTTTAAATACGAATGACGTTGCACAAATTGTAGCTGTCGCCCTACGTGGTTCAAACCTTAGAACCTATCGAAGTGAAGACACAGGTGAAATCGCAATTCGTTTAATGTTTGACGAGAAGCTCCAAGACTCAGTTGAAGAATTAAGAAACTTAACCATTACCCGTAAAGATGGCAAAAATGTCACCTTAGATATGATTGCTTCACTAACGGTAAAACCTAGACTTGCACAAATTAATCGCAGTTATCGTCAAACCTCTATCACCATTGGAGCCAATTTAGATGATGGTGTCACAATTAAAGACGCGAAGAAAAGTATTGAAGGGGTGATGAAACATATTAATTTCCCTACAGGGTACAACTGGACATTTGATGGCAGTATAAAAAGACAAAGGCAAAATGAATCTGCCATGCAAACAAACATGATCTTAGCCATATGTATGATTTACATTGTCATGGCCGCTTTATTTGAATCATTATTGTTACCAACTGCAGTGATAACATCTCTATTATTCTCATTAACTGGGGTATTTTGGGCCTTATTTGCAGCGGGGATGTCGATGTCAATTATGGCCATGATAGGCATGCTAATTCTGATGGGGATCGTCGTAAACAACGGCATAGTGTTAGTGGATAGGATCAACCAACTCATTGCCATTGGACATTCCATTAACCAAGCTATCATTGAGGCCTGCTTAACTCGTGCTAAACCTATCTTGATGACAGTAGCCACAACGGTACTAGGCTTAGTACCGTTAGCCATGGGTGGCACTCGCCTAGGCGGCGACGGACCACCCTACTCGCCTATGGCAATAGCCATCATTGGAGGATTGGTATTTTCAACCTTGACCAGTTTAGTCCTAGTACCGTTAGCTTATTTGTTACTTTTAAAACTAAGAGCAAAAACGACTAACATGGTAAAAAATAGCCTTTTATTAGTAAGTAAAGTAATAAAAGGCTAGTGCACTTAAGGATGATTGATATTCACTTAGCTTGGTGATTTTGCATACATAGATGATTTAGCGGTTCGGTATTGTTGTGATTGAATGGTTAAATCATCTGTAATAGCTTTTAATTAAAGCCCATCTTCAATCATACTTTTAATGGTTGAAGCTTTCACAAAGTGATCGAGCTCATGGGTTTCAATCCACCATGTCGCCACTTCCATTAATAAGTCAGGGGTATCATTTTTATTGGCGAAGAAAGCATAAAAGGACAATCCCACATTCTCACCTTTTTTCGCTATTTTTTGATTGCATACTGATACGATTTTTATTCTTAATTCTTTTCTCATAAAACCCACTACTGAGCGCAACACTTCTTATATTTTTTGCCACTACCACAAGAGCATGGATCATTACGTGACGGAAGTTTCTGTATCGTAATCGTGCCTTTTTTATTAAGCATTGCTGTTAATTCAGCAATATTTTCAATGCCACTTTCATCAACTTCAATATCAGCAAACAAGTTAGCTTCAGCAACGGTTTTTTCAATTTCTAACTTGCGCTGCGCATTACTAACAGCCAATGTAAGTGGATATTTTTTACTACCTAACTTTGCAGTCGCATTTCGTTCATATCCGTATTTGATATGACTTTGCCGTGCGTCTTGGCGACCTTTAAAAAAGAATTTATCTGACACCTGCTCTCTCCTATTAATTTCGAACGATTGTGAACTTATATGTAAAACACTAAAACTCAGCTTCAGCTTTAAACTCCATCAACTTGTTACTGATCGGGTGTTTAAATTTAAGTGTTTGAGCATGTAAATGTAACCTATTACTGGTGGTCCCATACAAATCATCACCCACTATAGGCATATTAAGACCTTGGTCATGAGCGCAATGTACTCTTAATTGATGAGTTCTACCTGTGTAGGGTTTTAGTCGGACTTTGGTTTGATTTTTTGATGGGTAATGCTCTATAACCTGCCAACTGGTTTTAGCAGGTTTACCATCTTTAAAATTAACAAGTTGCCTTGGTCTGTCGTAAAAATCGCCACATAATGGCAGTTCAATCTCTCCTCGTTTTGCATCTATTAAACCATCAATAATGGCAATATACTCTTTGTCGATCTCTCTTTGAATAAACAGCTTTTGCATAAGTTTATTAACTTGCGGAGTCAGTGCTAGTACCATTAAACCAGACGTTGCCATATCCAATCTATGCACAATTAATGGCCCTCTCGCATGGGGATACAATAACTTAATACGCTGGTAAACTGAATCTTCCACTTCTTTTCCTGGTACCGACAACAACCCGCTTGGCTTATTAACAACCAAAATTTGCCCGTCGTCAAAAAGAATATCCATGGCTTTATTAGCCCCCTGATTTTCCAAAAACGGATTATCGTCTAACGCCATACCATCTAACATATGGTGTAATATAGGTTGGCATTTACCTATACAGGCAGGGTAAAACTGTTTATGTTTTCTCACCTCTGACTTAGGGGATGCCCCCCACCAAAACTCAGCCATTGCCAATGGTGTTAATTTGTTGATAAAAGCGTATTGTAAGAGCTTAGGTGCTGCACATTCCCCAGCCCCTGCTGGTGGGGTTTCGAGTGAGGTTTCTGCAAATATATCGAGCAAACTTTTTTTCTCTAACGCACAATTAACAAAGCCATATTGCTCAAATATTTTTTCTTGAAGTTTTGATGATGTACTTTTACGAACTTGCCTAATTGTCATCAGTTCACTTTCAAGTTCATCTAGTTCCTGTTGTAATTCAGAGGCCTTACTTTGCCAATTTTGGTTTAACTCGTTTAACCGCCATTTATCATAAACACTTTGTTCGGCTAACGTTTTCAATAACGCTTGATATTGATTTTCTGCTAATTCTTTTTGTGATAATTGTCGTTGTTGTTTGCGTGTTTTGCGATTATGGATCAACTCAGTCCGCAAGTTTGATTCCTCTAATTGCCATTGTTCATGTATAAGAGTTAGTTGGCTGATCAAAATGTGACGCCGATCTGAACTTTCTAATTGCTCGATTCGGCTATTTAATTGATTTATTTCCGCTTGTTCAGTTAAAAAAAAGCTGTTGTTAGACAACAAATCAAATACCGGAGGCACAAAACCTTTAATATGATTTTTCTTCGCTAACTTGCCAGAAAAAGCAGAAATAAACCCTAACTCCCCATTAGCATTTTTAACTAACAACACACCAAACATTTTACCAATAATGTTATTAGGATCGTCTGTTAAACCAAAATTGTGTTGCCATTCTTGCTGTTGTTCCAATACCTGTTGTAATTGCTCAGCAGCTAATACACACAAAGGGTGTGGCTGGTAAAAAAATGGGAAAGTAAAACGTTCCGGTAATGAATAACTTTTAGGAAGCGGGTTAAATGAAGTAAAACACGTTTTGTTTTTTGTCATGGGTTAGCTTTGGTAATCCAGCATAGTAATATGATTTTGAATACTCGGGATCACATCTTCTTGGTGATGATTAACGTACAGTAAAGTCGTGTTACCTTCTCGAGCTAGTAGGTCGATTAGGGATAATACTTTTAGGCGGTTAATTTCATCTAAACCATTGCAAGGCTCGTCTAAAATCAACATTGTTGGGTGTTTCACCATAGCGCGTGCAATCAAAATTAAACGTTGATCGCCAAAGGAAAGTTGTTGAAACCCTGTATTAGCATGATGTTCTAGGGCCAATAGTGTTAACCACTGATTAGCTAAACTAACTTGCCGAGTAGAGGGTGCTTTATATAAACCGATACTATCGTAAAACCCAGACAAAACAACATGTAACGCAGAGCTGTTCACTCTATAGTCCAAATGCAAGCCGTTCGACATATATCCTATATATTGTTTGATTTGCCATATGGTCTCACCGCTACCTCTTTTAAACCCAAATACAACTATGTCGTTTACATAGCATTGTGGATGATCACCCGTAATTAAATTAAGCAAACAGGTTTTACCCGAACCATTAGGGCCTGTCACTTGCCAATGTTGGTTAGGCCAAATTGTCCAGTCTAGGTTTTCAAATATGATGTTTTCACCATATTGTACTTTAGCCTTTTGCAGCCTTACTATTGCGTCGTCTTTATTTAATGGCCGAGGACCAAAAATTTCACTATCGGCAGCTGGCAGAGTTAATTCGGTTTTCTGCATATGCTGAAGTTGTTTTACCTGATTTAGCAATTCATCAAGGTTGTTTGTAACTTGTGCCTGCCACTTTATTTCACCATCGTCCATCAACAACAACTGCTGACAATAGCTGGGGACTTCGCTTACTCGGTTTAACACAAATAAAAACGTAACTTTATTAGACAAAAATACTAACAAATCGGATAAACCTTCACTGGTATTGGTATCTAAACCGTCCCAAGGCTCATCTAATATCATTAAGAGTGGTTGTTGAATAATGGCTTTTGCTAACAGTAGTTTTTTAGTTTCACCTGTAGACAATGCTCGAAATGCTCTAGTTAATAAAGAATGTAAACCAAAGGTATCTAACACTTTAGCAAGCAAGGTCTGATCTAGCTGGCTATGATCAACACCCTCAAATAACACTTCTTCAACCTTAGTGGGGATTGGAATAACATCCCAAATGTCTGAGCAATCTTTTTGTTTTTCTGCTTCAATTAATGCTTGCTGTTGTACAATCGACACCCAAGCCAATGATTGAGTGACAGAGCAACTCCCAGAGTGTGATTCTTCTAAGTCTGCGTCTAGTCCATGTTTCGCAACAAAGGCACTTAAAGCTGACTTGCCACTGCCATTTGAACCTAAAATAACAGTATGTTGTGATTCAAGTAAATTGAACTGATTAACATTCAGCTGAAACGATTGTTTAAAATTAACTTGGCATTCAGACAAAGCTATCAGGGTATTGGACGAGTTCATCATTTATTATTCTGAATTTAGAATTGGAGCAGAAAAGTTATAACTTGATTATAACATTATCATGGCCGCATGAAACGGCCATAATTGGTTCACATATTTAACTGCTAATCTAATCGATTAGTTTTCTATCACTGCAATGTTTTTACCGGAAATAATAGGATCATCAGGGTTAAAAGAGCCTCTGAGTTTTATATCATCGGTTTGTTCAGCAATATAATTCCATAAACAACTACCAAAATTAGTTTTAGCTTTGGCTAACTTTGTACCATCGTCGGTGCGCACTAAAATAGTATCGCCTGCTGAAAAGTCACCATTCACACTAACAATCTCTTCACTCGTCAGTTGCACACTTTCTGTTTCTAATGACGCTGAAAAGTCGTTATCTACTACCACTTCACCTTGCGATTTAGAAGTATGGGTCATCCAATGTAAGTGTTCTTGTAAAGGAGTTTCATCAGGTTTGAAATACGTACCTGGATTATTACCTTCAAGTAAAATATTAAAGGAACGCTCAGTAAAACCATTCACAATATAAGTATGCACACCGTTTGAAACCGCTTTTTCCGCCGCTTCGATCTTGGTTTTCATCCCACCAGTTCCAACTAAGCTCGTTGCATCTCCGGCGATTGAGTAGATATAATCATCAATCTTGTCGACTTCAGGGATCAACTTTGCATCCTTGTGGGTGTTGGGGTTTTTATCATATAAACCATCAACGTCAGAACAAATAATTAAAGAATCTGCCTTTGCAGCTGCCGCCACCATAGCTGACATATTGTCATTGTCACCCACTTTTAAATTGTCAGTCGTGACTGTGTCATTTTCATTTAATATGGGTAATATGCCGTTTTCCAATAAACACGAAATAGTGTCTCGTATACTGATGTAACGTTCACGATCTCTTAAGTCGCCATGAGTTAACAATATTTGGGCGGTTGGGAAATCAAATAATTTATCCCAAGTGGCCATCATTTCAGTTTGACCAGCAGCTGCCATGGCTTTCTTCATCGCCACATTAGGCGAAACATTATCAGCAAATAACTGAGCACCCGCCGCAACTGAACCAGAAGAAACCAACACAACTTCAATGCCTTTCATGCGACAACGAATAATAAACTGAGCAATGCTTAATAAATAAAAACTACTACAGCCTTTTTTATTAGGAGCGATCAACGCACTTCCAATTTTTATTACAATCCGTTTAGAATTTAAGAATCCCATTTCACTACCCTAATTTACGCTTATTAATTGTACGATTACTGATAACACTACCCAGTTTATAAAAATGTGTTTTGAATATTCTGACGATCATAACTTTTGTAGTCGATTTATCTTAAAGGAAATATTTTTCTTTATATAAATTCCTGCCACGAATAAAAATGACAGCAAAAACATCAAAGAGAAACAACACAGACAAGACACTTTTTTTAAAAGCAACATTAACCAGTTTTGACAGACACTTTCCAATAAAGCGGAAATAAATTTTAACACAATGAATTAATATACCTTTTGATTATAAAAGTTTAGTAGGTTCAACAATTGAGAAATTAAAACAAAAAGTTTAAATTCGATATCAATTGATTAGTACACAAATTAAATTATAACAAAATACAGAACATTTTTTAAACATAACTAAATATAACATAGTATTAATAAACAACTAGGTAAATTTAACTACCACACGAAAATCAATTCGTTCTCTAATATTTATTCGAGTGAGTCCTACAATAATTAAACGCAATAAAGTTCTACTCAATGTATTAAGTTAAAGTGTATACATTGAAATAATAAAGCTTAGGTTTCGAATAATTTGATCTTCAATCTAGGGTCTGCTGACTTTTTCTGCATAAATATTTTTGACTAAACCTTTTAAATTGTGGAACGGGTTTACAGACCCAGTTGACTAAGTCAAAAATCAGCAATAATGAGCAAATAGTGAATTGGGTAAATCTATAGGACAGTGTTTGGGTGAGATTTCAGCCGCTGCGGCCCTCATATATGCAGAATAACCAGATTACAATCGTAGTTAATTGTGTAAATGTCACCCAGTTCGCTGTAAAACTAAACGCCAAAGATCATCAGCCCCTAATTTGAATTAAATACAATGACTAAAATATTTGATAAAATTATTAACTGTACACGTCGATTGGTTAGGTAAATGGAAAAGTACGAAGAATTACTGGTATCACTAAGAAAAGTCATCAGAGCAATTGATCTCTATTCTAAAAAGCTAAACAAAGAGTCAGGCTTAACAACGCCTCAACTCATTGTATTACATGAAATTGCGGCTAAAGATGGCATGATGGTCAAGGATATAGCTGAAAACATTAATTTAAGTTCAGCTACAGTCACCAGTATTTTAGATCGCTTAGAAACTCGAAAGCTTGTGATTAGAGAGCGCTCATCTGTCGATAAACGCAAGGTAGGACTGCATTTAACTGAACTAGGGTTAAGTACGGTACAAAGTGCCCCTACTCCACTGCAAGAACACTTTATTAATCGTTTTGAAAAGTTAGAAGAATGGGAACAAACCCAAATGTTGTCAACTATGCAACGAGTTGCAAAAATGATGGATGCCGATGAAATAGATGCCTCACCTTTATTAGAGGTGGGACAAATACATAGTCACCCACAAAACTAGAAAATCAACTAGTGACCTAAAGCTTTGGATAGTATGTCGATTGCCTTTTGTTCACTGCTATCTAGTTCTCCATCTGCTAAAGCGACTTCATTAACCAGTTTGAGAGCCTGCTGTTTCATATCTGCATCTAGCAATAAATTAGCTCGATGCAAAATAAACTCGTCAATACCATCGTTCTTAATTGCAGCATAACATTTAAGTAAAGTATCACGATAATAGTCTTGTTTGCTTACCTCAGACGACCACTTTAACTCAGTCAACCAGGTATTCATAAATGCTGTTTCTTGCTCATTTACTTTGCCATCCGCAGCCACTAAAAAAAGCCCTAAATCAAACATAGCTTGCCTTTGTTGTTGATCTTGACAGTGATTCATATCGATAGATTGTAAAAGATGATCAAAGCGCATGATATTATTCCTTAAATAAATACAATTTTAGTAACTTGGATTGCCGAGTTAAATTGAGAAATTCTTAGCTTTGCTTTAGGCTAGTCGAAAAATTTCAAGGTGTAATTTTAAAATGATAAAAAATGATCCTAATCCGCAATATAGTGCAAATTCAGACCGATACCAAAACATGTCTTACCCAAGATGTGGTCACAGTGGTATTAGACTCCCTTCTTTATCACTAGGTTTATGGCAAAATTTTGGTGCTGTAGATGCATTGAGCAATGCTCAAGATATGCTACACAAAGCTTTTGACCTAGGTATTAATCATTTTGATTTAGCTAACAATTATGGTCCTCCTTTTGGTTCTGCAGAGTCTACGTTTGGCAAAATCATGGCAAAAAGCCTAAAACCATATAGAGACGAATTATTAATTTCAAGTAAAGCTGGCTACGATATGTGGGCTGGTCCATATGGAATTGGTGGTTCTAGAAAATATTTAGTCTCGAGTTGCGACCAAAGCTTAAAACGCACTGGACTCGAATACTTTGATGTATTTTATTCTCATTGTTTTGATCCCGACACTCCGATCGAAGAAACCATGCAAGCCTTAGATTATATAGTACGATCTGGCCGAGCTTTATATGTGGGTATATCGAACTACTCACCAATTCATACCAAACAAGCAATTCGTATTTTGAAAGAATTAGGTACTCCTTTACTGATTAGCCAAAATAGATACAGCATGTTCGAGCGAGGAATTGAAGAAGGCCTTACTGACGTATTTAAAGACGAAGGATTAGGGTCGATTGTATTTTCACCTCTTGCTCAGGGTTTTTTAACTAATAAATATTTAAAAGGCATTCCTGAAGGTTCTCGAGCTTCTCGCAGTGAACAAATTTATTTAAATCCGGATCAAATTAGTCAAGATAAAATAGCGAAAGTTATTGAGCTTAATAAGTTAGCAGAACAAAGAGGCCAATCTCTAGCTCAAATGGCTGTAGCATGGGTATTAAGCAATGAAGCGGTTACAAGTGCAATAATAGGTGCGAGTAAAATCAGCCAAATTGAAGACTGTGTAGCGGCCTTAGATTGCGCCGATTTTACAGCAGAAGAACTAAAACAAATAAACTCTATTTTGGAAGGTTAAATTGCCAGCACACATAGCCTTAGTTAACCCTAAAAGCCCGCAAAACATGGGAAGTATTTTGCGGGCAGCAGGCTGCTATCAAGCCAAAAGTATTAGATATACAGGCGAGCGATACGCAAGAGCGAAAAGCTTTTCAACGGATACTAAAAACGCTCACTTAAATATTCCTGTTACTCAAGTAGACAACGTCATTGATCTTGATTCAGATCAAAATCTAGTCAAAATCGGCGTTGAGCTAGTTGAAGGGGCGATTCCTTTGCCTCAATTTGTGCACCCTGAAAACGCATTGTATATTTTTGGTCCTGAAGACGGGTCATTGAGCCAACACATAGTCGACCAATGCCAGCAAATAGTTTACGTACCAACTATCGGATG
Organism: Paraglaciecola sp.; assembly: GCF_051252315.1. Taxonomy (GTDB): domain Bacteria; phylum Pseudomonadota; class Gammaproteobacteria; order Enterobacterales; family Alteromonadaceae; genus Paraglaciecola. The sequence goes on from NZ_JBPOFP010000067.1 coordinate 17,456, forward strand.
TATGAATTTAGCGGCAACAGTCAATGTACTTTTATACGACAGGCTAGCAAAAACTGCGGTGATGCCAAACGATGATCAAGTTATAAAAACCAGTCGCGACACCAATAATCGTACTAAGTTTGTAAATTCTAATTAATGGCTAATAGCCTTCTTTTTATTGCAAAAAATAAAGAGAAGGCTTTTCGTTATAAGGTCAATAACAATCCACCTCAAACTAAGTCATATTATTGGGCGTAACTACCGATTAAGTCTAATTCAGCAATCCCCCAATTATGCCCTGCACTGTTAATCTGATTGATAATACGTACAAACTTAGTTTTGAAACCTAATGTTTCACTAATATCAACGTCCACTGCAGCAGGGTTTTTAACCACATTAAACCAATTTACACCGTCAACTGAGAAATCGATTTGTATATTTCGAGAATAGTTATCGTTCATACCTTTTGAGTTAATAATAACTTGAGATACCAAAGCAGGCTTATGTAGTTCAACGGTAATAGCATGCCCTTTTTCTCTTCGTTGGGCGCCTCTAAATTTTGGCCAACTTTGATTACCATCGATTAACGTTTTAACGCCACTCCTAGGCATAGTGTTGAAATTAGTGGTTACTTTCCAGCTGCTTTTTTCATCTAATATTTGTGTAAATGAATCGGCTAACTCCTTGTGTGTCCACATTTTTGTACGCTCATCAGCATATTGTTTGACCTGAGCTACATTTTGTTTCGTCACTATGCTGCCTTTATTGCCAAATTCGTTACGAATATAAGTCAGTACGTCAGCCACGTATTGATCACCATTAGAAGCGATTGAAGGCATCATACCTCCGGCGAAGGTTTTACCTTCAATTGGTCCCTGCAATCCGCTTAACATCAAGTGAATCAGTTGAGCGGTATTCCCGGTTACTCTCGGATTGTCGTAGAACGATGGTGCGATGGGTGATGATTCAGTTCCACCACCTCTTCCATCGGCTCCATGACAAGTTGAACATAAACCTTTGAAGGCCTTTTCACCTGCAATCATAGCCTTAGCCAAGTCTTTATTACCCGAAGCTAATTTACGACGTTTTTCATTCATCGCAATTAGGTTAATCATTGACTTTTCTATCGCCGCCAATCCTTTTTTATTTGGGTGAGCTTTTAGAGCCTCCTGCAATATCTGCTGGTGATTATTTGACATCACGTAATACGCTGATAGCACTACTTGTTGCGAGACTTCTATGTCTTTATCTGAAGCTAATTTGAGCCACAGCTGACTGATTTTGTCACTGTTATTCGCGAATAATTGTTCAGATAAACGAATTGCAGTTATTCTTACATCTGAATGTTTGTCATCAATCAGTTCTAACAACAACTTTTGGTCTACTACTCCTAATCCTTCTAAGGTCCATAAAGCATGAATTTGGGTCTGAGGATTTTCAGAATTTCGTGCCAGTGTCTTTAAGCTAGATACAACACTCAAATCACCTTTCAATACTATTAATTTCTGTGCTTCTAATCGCCACCAATGATTATCATTAGACAAATGTTCGACTAACTCAGAAGTGGTTTGACTAAACATCCTAGGCGTTTTGGCTAACTTAACACCAGGTTTAGTAACACGATATAAACGCCCACGACCGATAGTTTTGTCAAAACCATACTCCTCTATCACACCACGTAAATAGGAACCTTTTTTAGTCCAATTTCCTTCTTGGATTATACCTCGGTACATATCTAACAAAAATACCGAACCATCTGGTGCTATACCCGACCACACAGGTCTGAAGTTAGCATCAGTTGAAGTGATAAATTCAGTACGTTGAGTTTGATATGGGTGACTTAGCACTGTGAACCCGTCTTTACGAGTCACTTTTGCCCGGCGAACCAAATTCCCAACAGGTTCTGGAATAATATAATCACCATGTAATTCCAAAAGTTCATTGGCTAAATAGATAGATTGTCCACCTCCGCCAGTGAAATGGTTTAAGGTATTATCTTCTCTTAAAAGGGGTAACCCACCTTGCACATCGGGCGTTTTATCAGTAGGAAATACTTCTCTAAACCCTTTAGATTGTTCACCCTCAACAAACACCTGACTATAAACACTCGGTGCTTGAAAGGTAAAAGCAGGGTTCTGTCCGCCAGCAGTAGAATAAAATATTCTTCCAACATTATCTTGAGCTAAACCCCATTGGCCACCGCCATAAGCTATCTCTTGAGATTGTATTTTTCCATCTACATATTTATATCGTTTGTCTGTGTAGGTGACGTACATCCAGTTATCGATTGTGTACATTAAACCGTTAGGTTGGTGTTCAAGGTTGCCACCGCGCTCGCCACCTTCATAAACTGTTTTGCGCGTATCAGAAACACCATCACCATCAATATCAGCCAACTCAATAATATCAAGGGTGTTGGTTTCGCGAACTAAGATGCGCCCGTCATCTAAAGTGGTGATCATACGGGGCAACAACAATCCATCAGCAAAAACAGTAAAGCTTTCAAATATTCCGTCACCGTCTTTGTCTTCTAGGCGTTTAATACGGCTTACTTTATTGAATTTTCCTGACCCATCTACATCTTGCATATAGGTCAACATTTCTGCTACATATAACCGACCATTGCCATCAAAAGTAAATAATACTGGCTCTTCAATTAAAGGTTCTGCTGCCACAATCTGCATTTCATAACCATCTTGTAACACCATTGTTTTTAAGCTTTCTTCAGGAGATAGTGGTACAACCTGACTGTGTAATTCAGGATTGAATCCGTCTTTTGCGAGGGTATATGTACTAAAAACAGCAAACAAACTGATAGCTAACTTAAATATATTTTTTATCCGATTCATTAGTATTACGACCTTTAACTTCAATGTAAGAATATATAACAGTCGTCATCCTATGATAATTAGAGGGTGTTAAAGCCGCATTAAACAACTTGCATAAAAACATAATCAAAAAACGTAACCTTAAATCCTTAAAAAGTCGACTTTCCAACCTAAGGTTACGTTGTTTACTTTATTTTTAAATTTAATCTACATTTTAACTACAGCTAAACCTCAACCCGTTTGCCGTCTAGAGCAATAGACTTGTACATTGCATCAACTATTTTCATATCTTGTAAACCTTCTAAACCAGACACCTTACTAGGTGAGTTTTGTCTGATACATTCAACAAAATCGTCAATTTGTAATGTTTGTTGATTAACTTTATGGGGTAATAATTGACGTTTGCCTAGGTTTCCAGCAACTCCGTTATAACTATAAGCAGGCTCAAGGCGAGCTTTACCCTTTTCATAAGAAATATACAATTCGTTTGCACTCATTGCATAAGAAGTCGTGTGATTTGAAATCAACCCGCCTGGAAACTCCATTTGCCACATCACCGTTTCTTCAACACTATTGAATTTAACCGGATCGGTTTTATATTCAACGGCTCTAACCGCAATAGGTTCTAGCCCTGTTGCATAACGAGCGGCTTGAATACAATAAATTCCAATATCCATTATCGGGCCACCACCGGAGAGTTCTTTCTTTAAGCGCCATTGTTTCGGGTTACCTATGGTAAAAGAGAAGTCAGATCGAACATGCTTAATCGGCCCTAAAGGTAACTCTTTCCCAGCTTTTTCTATTTCTAAGGTATTAGGTTCAAACTGCAATCGATACCCCACAGACAACTTAACCCCAGCGTTATCACAAGCAGCAATCATTTCTTCACATTCAGCAGCAGTCAATCCCATTGGTTTTTCAGTAATCACGTGTTTACCAGCTTTTGCCGCTCGGATGACAAACTCTTTATGCATGGAATTTGGCAATACAATATAAACAATATCAATTGCCTTATCTGAAATAATCTTATCGAAGTTTTGATAGTTGTAGATATGTGATGGGTCAATTCCATACTTATTTGACCAAACTATTTCTTTAGCGGGAGTACCAGTCACAATGCCAGCCAAATATGCACTATTGGAGACAGCCAATGCAGGCGCTAATTGATTGGTAGCGTAATTCCCTAGCCCCACTAACGCTACACCTAACTTTTTAGAGTTAGGCGTTGTTGCCATGACGCTGGTTGCGAACGAGCTCACACCGATTGACATCATGCTAGCGCCTACTCCCTTTACAAAATTTCGTCTACTTGTTTGTTTCTTATTGTTATTTTTCATTTTTAAATTCCAGTTTTATCTATTTAAACACTAAATATCTAGGCTAAAAATACAACAGTCAGAATTTAATATAAATAAATCAAAAATTAATACGAGTATTAAATTAAATACTATGCAACTAAATATTTTTTATCTTTGTAGGAATTTAGCTAAGCAACTTGTTAGAATGCGCGGCTAAAAGATTTGTATATCTCTCCAATCAAGGAAATTTTGGTAGTGTTCAATATTAAGGAAATGGTGTCGGCACAACATTTAGCACAAAGGGCAGTTTGGTCTAAGTCTTTGTCTGTTGTGTTGTTTATAATGACATTACTGATTTTTTTGCCACTTGTTTATCATTTCAGTATTGCTTTACAGCCGGCTAAAGCAATTGCAAAAAATGGGCAAATTTTAATTCAGTCCAATGATTACTCTATAAGAGAAACACTCGCGTTAGATGGCGACTGGTTATTTTTTTGGCAAGCACTACTCACTCCAGAACAAATAAGTAAAAAGAGCCACCCTCACTCAATAATTAATGCTGGCGGAGGTTGGCAAGCCGATAAATACGCCTCCCAATATAAGGCAATCGGATTCGCCACTTATCAATTAAACGTTGAGCTTGAGCAATACTCCAACAATTTGGCGTTATACATTCCCCCCATTGAAAGTGCGTACAAGTTATTTATAAACAATGATTTGGAAGCATCGGGAGGTGTACTCAGTACAACAGAACAAACAGCTAAGCCAGGATATAAGACAGAAATCATTAGGGTGCCTGATAATATAAAGCGGTTTACAATTACCGTTCAAGTATCAAACTTTAATTCAAGCTGGGGTGGATTGTGGGAGCCTATAGTACTAGGTGATGCTAACGCTTTACATACAATTCAAAGGGATCAAGTTGCCCTTAGTATGTTCATATTAGGTGCCCTTTTAATTACTATTATCCATTCATTGATCCAATACTTTTTACGCCCCACTGATAATATACCTTTGGTATTCTCTTGTTTATGTTTATTACTGTTTTTACGTGAGTTGACCGTTGAACATATGAGCTTTATTTTATCTTCACTCTCAGGTGGTTTTGTATTAATCACTAAGTTAAATTTCTTTAGTTATTATGCAGGTTTCCCGGCTGCTCTATATTTCTTTCACTTGTGTTACGGCCAAGAATTTAACAAAAGGTTTTGTTCGTTAATATATTCAATATGTTTACCATTTTCTGCATTTGTATTGCTATTTCCTACCCAATACTTAGGCCTATCTACCACTATATTTCAAGTGATTGCACTGGTCATCATGAGCTACATACTCTATAGAACTTGGGTGGCGACACAGAATAAACGAAGAGGTGCAGGTATTATGTTAGCGGGCTCGTTATTCGCCTTTACATTTGCCTTTAACGACATTTTAAATATGAATAATGTTATCGATACAGGACGATTTTTTAGTTTAGGGATTATCGGTTTCATCATGTGCCAAAGTTTTGTAACTAATGGTCGATTCGATAATTTCATCGATAAAAATGCGACCTTAACGGAAGAGCTAAAAGAACGAAACTCTGACCTAGAATTGATGAGTAAACTTCTAGAAACCAAAGTAGAACAACGCACACAACAGCTTCAAAAAGCCAATGCAGAGTTAAACACATTAGCCAACCATGACCCTTTAACCAATGCATATAATAGACACGGTATACAACAACATATTCAAGGCTCATTCGAACGTTATCGTCGCACCCAAGAACCTTTTAGTTTATTACTTATAGATTACGATCACTTTAAGGAGATAAACGATAATTATGGCCATGATGTAGGTGATTTAGTATTAATGACAGGTGCAGATCTAATAAAAAATGTCATGCGGGAGCAAGATAAATTAGCGCGATGGGGAGGCGAAGAGTTTCTTATTTTATTGCCAGGAACAACCATCGAAGGTGCGACAGCAATTGGGGAAAAATTAAGACTGGCAATCAATGAAAAACCCATAGGCCAGCCACTCGGTATAAAAGTATCTATTACAGCCGGAATAGCACAGGTAAATATAAGTGATAGTTTCGATACTATGTTTAAACGAGCAGATGATGCGCTTTATAAAGGTAAAAAATCGGGTAGAAACCAAATATGCGTGTGATCTAAAAGCTAAAACCCAACAATAAAACGAAATACAAAAAGCCTAAACCTAAACCCCACCAAACTTTAAAATAGGTTGTGCTTTAATCCATAACGGATATTGCGTCATCACCTTATTAAACATAATACTTTGTAAGTATCGATTTAGCCAAGATTTCACCCCCGGATAAGGTGACTGTAGATACCACTTTCGCTCTACTTTGGCGAACTGTCGAATAAATGGCAAAATTGCAATATCAGCCATGCTTTCCAGATCACCGAACAAATATTGTTGCTCAGTTAATTTATCTTCTAACAGCTGTATGTACACCTCACATTCTTGCCTACATTGCTGTAGATTACTTTCATGATAACGTTTAGCGCATTTGTAATCCTCTAACCTAGATTTAAACTCATGGTCAAAGCGAAATATCAAATTCAAAATATCTTCAGTGTTACTTTGAGAATCAAATTGTTTATAAATGTTTTCTTGGCTATTAGCTCGGAGTAAATTAGCTGGATCTTTCTCACCCAATGCCCAAAGCATAATATCAATACTTTCATCGATAACCCTTTGTTTACCGCCTCCAGAGTTTGAAGGAATAACCAAGACAGGCACAGTACCCTTGGGTGAAGCCAAAAGCATCTCTTCAGGTTTATTCTTCAACACAATATCTCGTAACTCAACAGTAATGGTGGATTTAAAAATAGCAATCCTTGCACGCATTGCATACGGACAATTTCTTAGAGAATATAAAATAGGTAATGGCATAAAATTGTATTAACCACGGTTGATAGAGTTATAATTTACACTCTGTATTTTATCTTGAATCACTGGTTAAATCTATTGTCATGCTGGGGCAAACCAATCTGTTCCTTTATGGAAATACAAGTCATATACAGGTAAAATCCCCCGCTAAATTTTGGGAAAGCCCAAGTAATATCAAACAAACAGAAGTTGAATAAATGAATTCCAAAATAGAACTATTGGCCCCTGGCGGTGATCTTGACGCAATTAAGGCAGCGATAATTGCTGGCGCTGATGCTGTATATTGTGGTTTAGACAACTTTAACGCTCGTAATCGAGCGTCAAATATCAACTTCGAACAACTGGTAGGCATTATTCGACTGGCCCATCAATACCAATGCGAAATATTCTTAACGTTAAACATTGTGATTTTGGAACGTGAATTTAAATCACTGGCTAAATTATTAAGTAAACTTGTCAACACCACCTTAGATGGTGTCATAGTGCAAGATATAGGGATGTTCTATATTTTGAAGAAACACTTCCCTACTCTAGACATTCACGCTTCGACACAATTAACCACACACAATCTTGGTCAAGTTCCGTTTCTTAAAAAGTTAGGGGCGTCCAGAGTAAACTTGTCTAGAGAATTAAATTTACGTGAAATTACTGCAATGACGGCAGTGGGACACGAGCATGGCATATTGACCGAAGTATTTGTTCACGGCTCTTTGTGTGTGGCGTTTTCAGGTTTATGTTATTCAACTTCAGCCAGCGCCGGAAATTCAGGAAACCGAGGAAGATGCAGTCAAGCATGTCGTGAAGAATATGAAACCACTGAATCAGGAAATAACTTCCCCTTAAACCTTAAAGACAACTCCGCATTTTTTGACTTACCAGCATTAATTGAAGCGGGAGTGCACTCTTTTAAGATTGAAGGAAGAATTAAAAGTGCCAGTTATGTGCACACAGTTGTCGATAGTTTTAGAAAACAAATTGACGGATTTTTACAAACCGGCGAACTGACTCAAGACGGAGAGCGTCTTTATAAGGTTTTTAATCGAGATTTTTCTAACGCATTTTTGCGCGGTGATTTAAACCAATCTATGTTTATTGAAAATCCAAGAGACAATTCTAAAAACCACGCATTAAATCAAGCGAATGCAATTTCTGTCGTACAAATTCAAAGTGTCGAACAAAGTTTAGATAGTGAAAAAGCACAAATGTCAGCCTCTGTTTCTGAAAAAATACAGCACCTGAGTATCGAAAAACCAACACTAACGCTAAGGTTTTCAGGTGAATTAGATCAACCTCTTAAAATTACAGTAATAGTGACCGAAGCAGAAACCTTAGTCACTCATAAAAAAGAAAACAGTTTTGTAGTACAAACCTCAGAATTGTTAAGTGCTAATAGCCGCAATCCTCTTGATCAAGTAGCTATAGATAAACGATTTAAAAGTATGCATAACGTCGGTTTCAATTTAGCCTCGTTAGATACTGAAGATTTAGCGAAAAAACTAAGCATTTCTTTTAAGTCGCTTACCGCAATAAAGAACGAAATCACCAGCACTTTAAATGAAGGCCAAAAGGTACTGACTGAAGTGCTGTTACCCAAATTAGAAAGCTTTCCTAAACCTGCTGCCAACAAAGAAAATGCTATTGCAAACTTATCCATACTCATTTCAGATCCAGCTGATTTAGGGCTTATTGAAGAAACTGATGTGGATGTATATTTCAAACTTCCAGATGCATACAAACGAGACTGTACTCGATATGTAGATTTTTTATCAGACAATCCTAGGCTAATCCCTTGGTTCCCTTCTGTTTTAATTGGTAAAGACTTTGACGTGGCAATTAATATTTTAGAGAAAGTAAAACCAGAGCTTATTGTCACGAATAATAC
>NZ_JBPOFP010000068.1:0-26166 GCF_051252315.1 Paraglaciecola sp.
GTTACAAAATGAGGATGGCCAAGACTTCTTAACGTATCAAATCGAAGATACGGGCATTGGTTTAACTGCAGCTCAACAATCGAAGTTATTTCAACGTTTCACCCAAGCAGACGAAGCCACAACAAGAAAATATGGGGGAACTGGTTTAGGATTAGCAATAACTAAATTGTTAATTGATTTAATGCAAGGTCGCATCGACATCAAAAGTCGTATTAAGCAAGGTTCTACTTTTACGGTACGACTTCCTTCTGCTATATCTCACACAAACAAACCTAATAAAACCAGTTATAAAGGTTTAAAGGTATTGTTACTAGAAGACTACCCTTTAAGCCAAGAAGTCATACAAAATATGGCTTTGTATTTTGAAACAGAAATAGACATTGCCAGTACCGTATCAGAAGCTATAAATTTGGTAAGTGTTAACTCATATAACTTAACACTTGTTGATTGGAACCTAAAAACGGAAAGTGGAATTGATTTCATAAATAAGGTTAACAGCCACGGCTTTAAAACCGGGTTATTAGTTATCTGCAGCGCATACAGTAAAGAATATATCCAAAATAGTTCTGGCATACAGTTCTCAGGAGACTATTTATCAAAACCTCTAACCTTAGCCCATTTCGAAGAAGTGTTAGACAAATCAAAACACAGAAATGCAACGGACTATATTCCCCCCAAATTAATAACAAAAACAGCTGTTAAGCCAACAACCGTTACAGAAAAAGAAACGACGCCTGTCAAACAACAAAAAGTACTGCTTGTTGAAGACAATGAAATAAACCAAATAATTGTCACTGAGATATTAAGTAACTTGGGACTATCCGTTGATTTAGCCACAAATGGCGAAGAAGCAATTGAGGCTTTAAACCATAACCAATACAAATTGGTATTGATGGATATTCAAATGCCAGTTTTAGATGGCATAGAAGCCACTAAAATTTTACGCCAGCAACATACTAATGAGGAACTTCCAATTTACGCTTTAACCGCAAATGTCACTGAAGAAGACATCAATAATTATACAAAAATTGGCATGAACGGCCATTTAAGCAAACCTTACGAACAACAGAAAATAAGAGAAGTAGTGAGCCTGTATTACCAAATTACGAATGATAACCCGGATTTAATTATTTAACCTTGCCTAGCTAATTTCGCGTAATTAACGAAGTAAATATAAACTTTCCTGCTGAAAGAATAAATAACCTGAGTACTGGATAAGAAGTATCGACCAAGTTAAATTTAATGCGATAATTCAATAACTTAGTGACACACGCCCACCATTTCGATTCACCTCTCTAGATACCGTGGAAGGTGCTCGATTAAGTTTTTTCGCTATTTGACGAATTGACAATTGTGATGATAGACCACGAGATATTTCTTCTCTTTCAGAGTGAGTTAAAGACGATGCGGCTCTTGTTTTGGGTGGAGGCCTTATTCCGCCTTCCCGCGAAATAATCCTCTGTATTCCTGTATGAAATCTATCAAACATTTTTCCAATGTCATGTAAGGAACCACCTTGCTAATATCGATCCCATATTAAAGCTCTTTGTTGTGCATTGTAGTAAATCTTTTTTCTTCTCTTCATAGCAACGCATCCGCTTTTTCTAAGTATAGCGTTGCGCTGACCGATTGAACTCACAACCCAAAGCGGACCAAACAACTTATTGATTCGAACGGTAACCTTTGTCACAAATGATACGTTTCAGCGAACCTGCTCCGCAGTTTCATATGGATAATTTTGTTATTACGACAGTGTGAATATAGCCTTGTCTAAAGGGTGGACATTAACTACAAAAAGTATTCAAATTTTCATATTAGTAGAACTTACCTTTATTCAATGAGTCTTAAGTCAATGTAATAAAACAAGGATAGTCATGTTTAATACTTCTAAATGTAAAAGTAATATTCTTTATTTTGTTTTCTCGTTTGGACTTAGTCTTAGCTGCGTAGCTTCAAATTTCGATGCCAAAACTCAAGATGAATGGCTGCTTCAGACGCATAAAGTACATAATTTGGCAGGTATGACGGCCGTAATAGTGCAAGACGGTAAGGTTGTATTTAACCGGTCTTATGGTGTAATTGATGTTGAAACTAATGTGGCAACTACACCACAGCATTTATTTCATATGGCGTCTGTATCTAAACCTGTTGTTGCTGTAGCCATTATGCAACTAGTTGAGCGAGGAAAAATTAAACTTGATGCTCCGGTTACCCAGTACTTACCCTACTTTAAACTCGATGACACTAGGCTTAATAAAGTAACAATTAAAAACCTATTAACACATACATCTGTTATGCCAGATGTAAATGATTATCAATGGAAGACGCCTCAAACTGACGAGAAAGCATTAGAACGTTTTGTGAACCAACAAGCGAATGTAAAGTTACTCTCTGACCCAGAGGAACAATGGAGTTATAGCAATATTGGTTATGAAATATTAGGGGATGTCATCGCTAAAGTATCTGGTATGTCTTTTGAAAGTTATGTCAAAAGACATATTTTCACTCTCTTAGGTATGAAACGCAGCACATTTTTACGTAGTGATGTACCTGAAAACCTCCGAGTAAAAGCGCATAGTGGAATTTTCAAAACGTTTGCTCTAGATTATTACCCTTACAACCGTAGTCATGCCCCTAGTAGCACATATCACACTAACGGTGATGAATTGGCAATGTGGCTAAAAGCGTTCTCCAATGAAAAACGATTAGTTGAAACAGGTATTCTCAAAGCTGAAACAATCAAAAAAATGTGGTCAGTACCTTACGGAGAACGCCAAGATTGGGGAATGGCATTAGGTTGGTTTAAAAAGACTAATGATGAAAGGACAACATACTACCACGACGGAAGTGATGATGGATTTAAAGCTTATATGGCTGTTTACGGCGATAGAGATGCAGGATATGGACTCATGGCGAATAAAGAACTTGTACCTATCTGACTGATAGTAATGGCTATACAGCAAGCAACAGAAAACCAACCGTTACCATCAATTCCTAGGTTAACTGAAGAACAAAAAGTAGCCAATCTTTTTTATACTAAAGGCAACAGTGCAATAGTCAGTTATTTTGGCAAAGTACTAAAAGAGAGTAGGAATAAGGATGACTTAGATCCGGTCTATCATTTACTTTACGGTTTGTTCCTCTCTAATTCTTTTCAACAACTAGAAAGTTTAGGTGAAGCTTTAATTGCTAGCTACGATGATCAACTTTTACTTTATGTAGGGAATGCTAAATATGAGTTAAATAAAATTGATGAGGCAATGAATCTTGCTAAAAAAGCGTTAAGTAAGCAGCCTAATGATGCTTCTGCATTAAGGTTAATCAGAAAGATAAAGGATAAAACAAAGCGTTAACACCACGCAGGAGATGATAAAAATAAGCAACCAGTCCCCATTCTTTTAAAAAGTATCAATGTCTGGCTACGGTTGTACAACGGCGACTCATTGCACTTAGGCGAGATATCAGCTTCACTCCCAAAGCGGACCAAATAACTTAACAGATTAAACGATACGAATAATTTAACTTTGTTCTGCCCCCTATATACATTGTTTTTCGTTATTAGTCTTATTTTAGGTAATCAGACTGCAGACAAAGAAAAAGGTGGTGACGAATGGCAAAACCTTGAAGCTCAAGTAGTTGAAGCCGTTGAGACTGATGTACCCGCTGCCACACCAGCTCCAGAGTCTGACGTACCAGCAGCAGAACCAGAAGAAAACGACGTACCTAATTAATCTAAATTTGCGGATGTGGCGGAATTGGTAGACACTCAGCCTTGAGGGGGCTGTGGCTTAGGCCTTGGGAGTTCGAGTCTCCCCATCCGCACCAAATTTTAAAAGGCCTTGGTATAAGACTTTTTTTATTGAGGCAAAGCATGTGCTTCGCACACACGGGCATGGCTTCGCCACAAAAATTAAACTAGCATTTACAATGACTGTCTCTTTAATTATGGTTACCAACAGCTTATTATCCAAATAATAAGAGCATTGTTATTCCTGCAGCTACAAAACATAGGTTTTGGGGATTACATAAACGTCCAAACGACTTTAAAGAAACTGAAATTGATACCCTTTGGGAAAATGTCGACAGCCAATTTTGGAGGGAAGTACTATCTGACTTTTTACCGAAAATTAACAAACATATTGTTAGTTTGGAAGGTTTAGATGAATAAAACTATTGTAACGAGGACGAATGGATAAGCACCACTCCGATAGCCCATTACACTAGTTATATTTATTAGGATGTAGTTACACATCATATCTCACATAGGTTTTACTCATGACACTACTGTATTCACAAGTTGAAATTGTACAGCCTTGAGTGAACATGACCCACCTCACAACAATATTATTATTTCTGGGCTAATCTTCACTTTTACAATATGATTACGCTCATATAAAAAATATTCCTCAATGGTGCCTAATGACAGAAAAAAAAATACTGAAATTACAAAAATACATAGCTGAAAAGAAGTATTTAAAAGTAAAATCAGAGGCAGAAAAACTAATAAAGAAGCAAAGTTACTTAGTGCCTGCATTGCACCTTAGAGCTCAGGCTTTAGTACACTTGCATCGTATTGACGAAGCGCTTTGCGATTTAAAAAAAGCGATAATAGCTGAGCCTAATTACTATCCTGCATTACAAAACTTCGCAGGTATAATGTTAATGCAATGCAACTATGATAGTGCATTAACATACTGTCGTAGAGCGCTCGAAATTTCCCCTAATGATCCCAATAGCTTAATGCTTCTTGGTGATATATTTCTTGGTTCTGGCAATAATAATAAGGCAATTTTAGCTTATAAAGATGCCTATTTTAAAAATTTACGAACAGAAAAACTACTCCGTCAACTTGTTAAATCATTACTGCTAGACGGTCGCATTGAAGAAGCACAAGACTTTTTAAATATTATCCCAAAAGATAGCTTTATGCGAATGAAGGCACAATTGGATTTATTTATTGAGAAAGGCGAAGTAGAACAAGGACTTTTACTGGCAAACGAATTAGTGACACATAAAGAAGTTGAGACATCAGAACTCATTCAATCATATAAAGAACTAGGTGATATGGTTAGCGCCAAAAATTTAGCATTAAGTTATAGAGACACGGCCTTGCCAGAATCTGCCTTGCAGATTATTCAGTTTGGTGGCGTAAATGAGCAATGGTTAGAGCAATACATTAGTAACTACCCAGAAGCGAAAATCGCCCCTAAATATAAAAAACAGTATTTAACTTCTATTGCTTCTTATTATAAGACAAAAGATCAGAAAAAGTGGTTTGACTATATTAGTAAAAGAAATCATTACTCACTAAGCTTAAATGAAAAATTCGATATCGATAATGAACTGAACCTCTTGGAACAGGTGATAAAGGCTCATCAACAAGTAGAGCTGAAATCAACGTGTTCTCCCAATAAAACACCTATTTTTATTGTCGGCATGCCTCGTTCAGGCACAACGCTAACAGAAACAATTATCGGTACCCATAGTCAGTGTTTTCCTATTGGTGAATCATCTGGATTAAAGGTAGCTTTAAATAATGGAAATACACCTACTTCCTTAGATAGTCAATTACGTTATTTAGATGACCTATCAAACCTCGATTTAAATAAAGTCGGTGAAGACTACTTACGCTTAGTAAGAAATTACTCCAGAACAGCGAATCACCTAGTCGATAAAATGCCGAACAACTTTCTACACATCGGTGATATTATTAAGGTTTTTCCTAATGCAAAGATAATTCATTGCCGACGAAATCCAATAAATACCTGTATTTCGATTTTTGAACAAGGCTTCTCAAGTTTTCATGATTATGGCAATAGTTTAGAGACATTAATTCCTTATTATAAGAAATACCAAAAAATAATGGATTATTGGCAGAGTTCACTCGCTGAAGGAAGTTTTTACCAGCTTGATTATGAGGCACTTACCGCAGCCCCTGAAGATGAAGTGCGTAAATTATTTGCATATTGTCAGCTACCTTTTGAGCAGCAATGTTTGGATTTTCATCAGCAAAAACGTACGGTGAAAACAGCCTCAATTGAACAAGTAAGGCAAGCAATATATCCGTCTAAAAATCGTTGGACTGAAATCGAACAACAACTTAAGCCATTACTAGATGCGTTTCCCGAGTATATTTCGTAACTTGCCATCTTGGGCTACCTAAACTGTTGTGATAAATACGATAATTAAAGGAGTAATAGTTACTTTTAGTTGATTATTCCTTATATTAATTAAAGGAAATAAGTAATAAGGTACATCCCGAAATTAGCCATATTTTGATAACTCAACTAATCAAAGGGGGCGGTGACAAATAACAATACCACTCATTTAGCTTTGTTGATCTTCCTCGTTTCAATGCTTGCTCTATTTGTTGTTGAAATTTACTGTCACCTAATGGCATTGAAAAGTTGCGGTTTGTTGGATTTTATCAATAACGTGTAAACTTATTTCTGTAGAAAATAATTCTTTGTATGCATTACAGCGTGTGTTGTTTGCCACACATATCACTAAAAAAGCAGGCTACAACAAACAGACGGCACAAACGGGTGCGGTCACACTGATCCAACGATTTGGCTCAGCCCTGAATTTAAATATCCATTTTCATACGCTCTACCTCGATGGCGTATATGCCGAAGATAACTATGGCAAAACGCGTTTTCACCCGATAAAAGCCCCGACAAAAAGTGAACTGAATAGTCTTACTCACCGCATTAGCCAGCGTGTGGCTGGTTTACTTGAGCGCGAGGGCTTATTAGTGAGGGATGATGACAATGACTACCTGGCTATGGATGGGCTGGAAAATCAAAGGGGTAACCCATAAGTCAGCCGTTGTCAATGGTGCAATAAAGCCCGGATCGCTTTTTAACAAACATTAGCGTTTGTGTACTCTGTAGCGTGTTCCGGCTTTTATTCGCTAATATATTTTTCTATTGGTCGTGCTGGATAAATTATCCGCAACAGTCAGCCATCTGGCTCTAGTTCTTGGCCTGTTAAGGCCAATTTCCCACGCACATTGTGCGCCACAAATACGTCAGTTCCTCATGTTATCCAATGCGCTTAACGCACAGAGAATGTGGTTAGGCATTTGCCTTCCAGACCCGAAGTGGCTTAACATGCGGGCGAATAAATTAAGTCCGGTATCACCCTCCATTCAAGAAAACACTGGTTTATTATCCAACCCCAAATACTGGCTGAATGATACTGGGAAACTAGCTAAAGGCACGTTCGATATTGAAGGCCTGTTTATTCGTTAACATATGAAATACCACTCTGGCGATTTTATGGGCTACCGCCCTAATCGCGACAATGCCATTGCGCTTTTGTTTTTTCGCTCGCAAAAACGTTTGGCTTTGGCATCAAACCGAACTAGATAATGAGCAGCTTCTGAAAAAGCCCATGACAAATATTTATTACCTGCTTTACGGTTACCTGTACCTTTCTTTTTGCCGTTACTTTCACGGATACTGTTAACACAACGACAATAAGAGGCGTAATTACCTGCGACAGAAAACCGATTAATGTCTCCTGTTTCCAACATAATAGTTAAGCCTAAAATAGGGCCAATACCGGTCACCGTTGTGAGCAGTTTGAATTCATCTTTAAGCTCAACTGCTTCCAGCGTTTATTTTTCAATAATGGCAATCTGTTTATCTAACGCTTTAAGCATAGTTAGATTGCTATTAGCGGAATGATATAAAAACCTGTCAAGCTCAAAAGGTAACGTAAAGGTCTTTTTACGAATATCGACACAGTTGACGCGATATCCCAACGAGCGCCAGATTTGATTTTGAATGCTAATTATATGGCTAGATGCATGCTTTACTAATTGCCGTCTACGACGCAATAAGTCTCGCACTTGTCGATATTCAGATGGATAAATATGGCCAGTAGGTAATATTCCTAATCGCATTAAATGCGCTAGATGAAAGGCATCCTGATGGTCACCACTGTATTTTAAGCCATCGTATTGTTAACCGCAGCTGTGTTAACCAACTCTACTTGGTAACCATGTTCTATTAGGCCATCCACTAACCAATACCAGTTAAAAGTAGATTCAATAGCCACCGATTTTATCTGTTCTTTGTAAGGCGCAAGCAGCGCAAGTGTGGCGTTCAAATTGTTGTCGATACGCTTATCCATAACCTTGTTATCCTCTTCATCGATGACAACCACGACGTGATTGTTTGAATGTAAGTCAATGCCCGAGTAAAATGACATAACAGCCTCCCGTTTGTGATGGTTTGAGCACCTTTAGCATAGCCGAACATGTACTCGGAGGCTGACTTGAGGATTTTCAGTGACGTTGATTTGTTAAAGCTTGAATATTCGTAATTGGGTCGTGAGTTCAACAACTCAAAGCCGTCATACACCTTGATTGTATCTCTGTAGCTTTTGATTTTCCTGCGAATGAAACCTACGAAAATAAAAAAGCCGCTGTTAAAAAATAACAGCGGCTTTTACATTCGTTAAATGACACGTTCTAGTTAGTTAAGTCATCAAAAAACTTTTTAACGCCATCAAAAAAACCACTTTCTTTAGGTCGATTTTTTGCCACGTCTTTGCCAGTACCCATAGATGATTCTAATTCATCTAACAGTTCTTTTTGACGTTTGCTTAAGTTTACTGGGGTTTCGATAACCACTTTACAAATCAAGTCGCCAACACTGCCACTACGTACAGATTTCACACCTTTATTACGTAGACGGAACATTTTACCAGTTTGGGTTTCAGCCGTAACTTTAAGTTTAACTTTGCCTTCTAAGGTAGGGACTTCGATTTCACCACCTAATGCAGCACGAGTGAAGCTTAATGGTACTTCGCAATATAGATTATTACCTTCTCGGGTAAAGATATTGTGATCACGTACGTGGATTTGTACATATAAATCACCAGAAGGCGCACCATTTTCTCCAGCTTCACCACCACCGGTAGAACGGATACGATCACCTGTATCAACCCCTGGAGGTACTTTCACTGATAATGTTTTGGTTTTCTCAACTCGCCCTTGACCATGACAAGGCTTACAAGGATCTGAGATGATTTTACCTTTACCTGAACACGTTGGGCAGGTTTGCTGAACAGCAAAGAATCCTTGGCGCATTTGTACTTGCCCTTGTCCATGACAAGTATTACACGTTTTAGCACTAGAACCTTTCTTTGCACCAGAGCCATCACAGGTTTCACAACTGGCTAAAGTAGGAACGCGGATTTCAACCGTTTTTCCTTTAACCGCTTCTTCCAGTGATAATTCTAAGTTGTATTGTAAGTCTGACCCTTGGCGAGCACGAGACTGGCGTCCACCGCCTCCTCTGCCACCACCAAAGATGTCACCAAACACATCGCCAAATATGTCACCGAAATCTGCACCATGGCCTCCACCACCGCCACGATTAGGATCAACACCAGCATGACCATATTGATCATAAGCAGCACGTTTTTGCGAATCAGTTAAGATTTCGTGCGCCTCTTGCACTTCTTTAAACTTTTCTTCTAAAGCTTTGTCACCTTGAGTTCTATCTGGGTGATACTTCATCGCTAGGCGTTTATAAGCCTTTTTTAATTCGCGCTCGGTGGCACTTTTGTCCACTCCCAGCACTTCATAATAATCTCGCTTTGACATCTTGCTTCGTTATCCTGCGGTGTATGTAGATGCTCAAATCAACGGTTTGATAGATTTGAATGACTACTATTTTTATTAATTCTTAAAACAAACAAGGCGCAGTCAGTGTAACCTGCTGCGCCAAGTTAGGTTGATCATGTAAATATCAACCTAGAAGCTAAATAAGATTACTTCTTATCGTCTTCTTTTACTTCTTCAAACTCAGCGTCTACCACATCATCATCTTGTGGAGCAGCACCTGCGTCAGTTGGCTCTGGACCAGCGCCAGCAGCACCTTCGGCAGCGGCTTTAGCTTGAGCAACTTCCATTAACTTAGCAGACGCTTCGATAAGCTCTTGAGTTTTAGCTTCAATTGCTTCTTTGTCACCTTCTTTCACTGCTTCTTCAAGAGCAACTACAGCGGTTTCAATTTGCGCTTTATCTTCTTCACTCAACGCATCGCCAGCTTCTTCTACTTGCTTACGTGTGCCGTGGATCATGCCATCTGCTTGGTTACGCGCTTGAACAAGTTCTTCAAACTTAGCATCCGCATCTTTATTCGCTTCAGCATCTTGAACCATTTGTTCAATTTCATCGTCGCTCAAACCAGATGAAGCTTGGATAGTGATTTTTTGCTCTTTACCTGTATCTTTATCTTTAGCAGACACATGTAAAATACCATCAGCATCAATATCAAATGTCACTTCGATTTGAGGTGCACCGCGCTGTGCAGGACGAATACCTTCAAGGTTAAATTGACCTAGAGATTTATTACCAGACGCTTGCTTACGCTCACCTTGAAGACAGTGAATGGTTACCGCTGCTTGGTTATCTTCAGCAGTCGAGAATGTCTGTGACTTTTTGGTCGGAACAGTGGTATTTTTCTCGATTAGCGCAGTCATTACGCCACCCATTGTTTCGATACCAAGTGATAATGGTGTTACATCAAGTAACAATACATCTTTTACATCACCAGACAATACACCACCTTGAATCGCAGCACCTACGGCAACGGCTTCATCAGGGTTAACGTCTTTACGAGGTTCTTTACCAAAGAATTCAGTTACATGCTTCTGAACTAATGGCATACGAGTTTGACCACCTACCAAGATAACATCATTGATGTCACTCACCGATAAGTCAGCATCCGCCAGAGCTTGTTTAAGCGGTTCTAATGTTGCCTTAACCATGTCTTCAACTAATGACTCTAACTTAGCACGTGTTAATTTGATGGTTAAATGTTTAGGACCTGAAGCATCTGCAGTGATGTAAGGTAAGTTAACTTCGGTCTGTTGTGCAGAAGAAAGTTCAATCTTAGCTTTTTCACCAGCTTCTTTAAGACGTTGCATAGCAAGTGGGTCTTGACGTAAGTCCATGCCAGAGTCTTTCTTAAACTCTTCAACTAAATAGTTAATCACTTTGTTATCAAAGTCTTCACCACCTAGGTGAGTGTCACCATTAGTAGCTAGTACTTCAAAAGTATGTTCGCCATCAGCTTCATCAATCTCAATGATAGAGATATCAAACGTACCACCACCTAAGTCATATACAGCAACAACACTGTCGCCTTTTTTCTTATCCATGCCGTATGCAAGAGCAGCAGCAGTAGGTTCGTTAATAATACGTTTTACTTCAAGACCAGCAATACGGCCTGCATCTTTAGTCGCTTGACGTTGCGAATCGTTAAAATATGCAGGAACTGTGATAACAGCTGCGTCAACTTCTTCACCTAAATAGTCTTCAGCTGTTTTCTTCATCTTTTTCAACACTTCAGCAGAAATTTGCGGTGGCGCCATTTTTTCGCCTTTCGCTTCTACCCAAGCATCACCGTTATCGGCTTTAGCAATGTTGAAAGGCATGATGTCGATATCACGCTGAACTTCTTTATCTTCCCAACGACGTCCAATTAAACGCTTGATAGCGAATAACGTATTTTGTGGGTTAGTGACCGCTTGGCGTTTAGCCGGTTGACCAACTAGAATTTCACCTTCGTTGCTATAAGCGATAATTGAAGGAGTAGTACGATCCCCTTCAGCATTTTCAATAACTTTGGCTTTTTCGCCGTCTAGTACTGCTACACACGAGTTAGTAGTACCTAAATCAATTCCAATGATTCTACCCATTAGTTTGTCTCCAAAAAATTTTTCTTAAAAGCTTGTACACTTTGTGGGGTTATTATTGAGCTTTTCAATCTTTTGACTAAAAAAACTTCATAAAACCGTCATTATTTTACTGTTTATTCTTAATTCACCTTTTTAGGCAAATCGTCACTATGCTTGGGTATCAACTCCGCCATCTGGCGCCCGTGTTACCATTACCATAGCTGGACGTAATAAACGGCCATTAATCTCATAACCTTTTTGCATCACGGCTAATACGGTATTAGGTGGTAACTCTGCATTTTCTTGCATTGACATAGCTTGATGTTGTTCAGGATTAAATGGTTGACCTTGAGGGTCAATCACAGTCATTCCAAACTTTTCAATTGTGTTTACAAAAGACTTAAGGGTTAAATCAACACCATCTAGAATAGGTTTAATCGCTTCATCTTCAGGGTTTGCGACTTGTAATGCTCGTTCTAAATTGTCGGCAACAGGTAACAATTCGCCAGCAAATTTTTCTAGAGCAAATTTACGCGCTTTATCAATTTCGCCTTGTGCACGTTTACGTGCATTATCTGCATCTGCAATAGCTCGCATAACTGAATCTTTTTGATCTGTGAACTTTGTTTCAGCAGCTATAACAGCCGCTTCTAATTCAATAATTCGTTGTTGATCTTCAGTTAACTCTTCGGCGACTTCTTCAGCACCTGATTCTACTTCTTGTGGTTCAACTATCTCTTCAGGAGACTGTTTTTCGTCACTCATGAATTCCTCCAGCCTTGTCAGGCAAATAACAAAATAAATTAGTATTTGCTGGCTAAAATGGGGATGGAATAATGCAATTCAAGGATCAATATCTAATCCAGTAAAAATTAATCACAAAGCGACTGATTAATCGTTATTTGAGGTGGTTAATAGTAGGAAAATAAACGGATGGAAATTGGAAAGAAGTGATTTATAAAGCTTTAGGAAACGTACTGTTGTCTAGAAAAAGAAGAGCCTACGGCCATGTCTTTATTGGCTAATTCAATAAACTCACTTAAGCAAACTGCCTTAGAAAATAAAAAGCCTTGTCCATGAACAATGCCTATTTCTCTTAAAATGTGAAGGTGATGAATGTTTTCAATGCCTTCGGCGACTAACTCACAATTAGCTGCTTGGGCGATTAATAAACTGGCTTCAACTATTGCTTTGTTAATGGGGTTTTGATCAATTTCCATTATGAAAGACTTATCAATTTTGATGGTATCAATCTCAATATTTCGCATGTATCCCAAGTTAGAATACCCTTTACCGAAGTCATCAATCGCTATTGCGATGCCTAATTCACGAATTTTTGATAATTGTTTTTTCACTAGTAATGAATTAGATAAAGCCACATCTTCGGTTAGCTCTAATTCAAATTGAGACAATTTGACGCCATACAGGTTAGACATACTGACTAAAGTATCGGCGAAATCCAGATCATATAATTGAGTGGGTGACATATTCACCGACATTTTTAAGTTTAACCCCGCTTTATTCAATTGTGCGGCACCTTTAAATGCAGCATCTAATACCCAATACCCGACTTCATTCATCATATTGTATGATTCGGCGGCTTCGATTAATGGGCCAGGGAACAACACGCCATCTAAAGGGTGATTCCACCTCAATAGACATTCGGCTCCAGTTATTTTCAACGTATTGAGTTCAACTTTAGGTTGATAATATATTTCTAATTCATGGCGATTTAATGCCCGAGTTAAGTCTGCTTTTAAGGTTAATGAACGACCTGTTTGATCATTTTTAACTTCATTAACATATTGAAAATTATCAAATTTATTTGATTTAGCTTGTTTTAAAGCCATTTCAGCTAACGAGAAAAAACTATTAATATTGGTATTGTTATCGGGATTACTAGCGACGCCCACGTTAAAATCAACCATGAATGCATGATCATTACATTGAATAGGGGTTTTAAAGTGATCAACTAGGTGGGTATAGAAACGTTTTAATTTTTCAGCGGAATAATTTCCTGATAAGACTAAACCAAAAATGTCGCCACTAATTCTGCCGAACACAGCCTCATTACCAGAAAGATAAACAATACGATTGGCTATTTCTAGTAAAATTCTATCGCCAAATTCGTAACCAAAACTACTACTCACATCAGAAAAACGGACTACATCAACCAAAAATAAACTCTGACGGCTATCATCTAACAACAACTGCTCTATCTCATCCAAAAACGCATAACGATTCGGGATTGTCGTCAAAGATTTATGTGACTTTTGCATTAAATAATTTAGTCCTATATACAACTAATAAAGTTGACTAAATTTCCCTATTTAAGTCAAAACAAAGAATGTAACAAATATCACATAAACCAAAACCTAAAACTTTTATCATTGACAACTTAGCTCAAGGGTTAAAAAAATACCTTTAAACTTTAGTTCTATATACTAAAATGGTTACAAATTTACTCTACCGTACATGGCTTTAATTTCCAAAATTTTTGCACATAATCTTGAATTGAGCGGTCTGAGGTGAATTTCCCCATGTGAGCAGTATTTAAAATTGCCATTTTTGCCCACAGCTGTTTATTCTCATAAGCTTTGTCTACTTTAATTTGAGCCTCTGAATAAGAGTTAAAGTCTGCTAATACCTTATAAGGATCACCCCCTTCTAATAAACTATTTTTAATTGAGCTTAATGCGCCGGGTTCACCTGGAGTAAAATAATCAGTATCAAGCCAGTCTAAAACAGCCTTAATCTCGGCGTTGTTATTATAGAGCTCATTTGATTGGTAACCTTGCTCGTCTAACGTTTGGATTTCATCGACTGTTAGACCAAATATAAATATATTGTCATCCCCTACTTCTTCAGCGATTTCGATATTTGCACCATCTAACGTGCCTATCGTTAATGCTCCGTTCAAGGCTAATTTCATATTTCCAGTGCCAGAAGCTTCTTTACCCGCTGTGGATATTTGTTCTGATACGTCAGCTGCAGGGATCATTTTTTCGGCCAAACTCACACGATAATTGGGAAGGAACACAACTTTAAGTTTGTCCTGAACACGTTTATCACTGTTGATACGAGTAGCAACTTTGTTTATCGCATAAATTATATCTTTGGCTAATGTATAACCTGGAGCCGCTTTTGCACCAAATAAGAATACTCTAGGTTGCATTTTATAGTCAGGTTTTTCCAATATTCGACGATATAAAGCCAAAATATGTAGCAGGTTAAGGTGTTGCCTTTTATATTCGTGTAAGCGCTTAATCTGCACATCAAATATCGCATCAGGATTTATATTTATCCCCGTTAATGACAACACCTCTTTGGCTAAATCGACTTTATTGGCATGTTTAACCTGCATAAATTGTTGCTGAAAATCAGCGTCTTGCGCATAACGCTCTAATTGTGCCAATTTGTCTAAACGTAACGGCCAATCATCTCCTACTTTTTCACTGATGAGCTGAGACAATCTAGGATTACAAGCTTTTAACCAGCGCCGGGGGGTGATACCGTTTGTGACATTGGTCAATTTTTCTGGCCACATTTGATGAAACTGCGGGAACAAGTTTTTCTTTACCAGCGCAGAGTGAATTTCTGCTACTCCGTTTACCGCAAACGCACCGATGACAGACAAATTCCCCATACGCACCATTTTTTCATGGCCTTCTTCGATGATGGATAAATTTTGTTTTACATTATTATCACCAGGCCAAAACGCCTCTACTTCATCCATAAACCTTTGATTTATTTCATAGATAATTTCCATATGCCTTGGCAGGATTTTTTCAATCATACGCACTGGCCACTTCTCTAAGGCTTCTGGTAAAAGTGTATGATTAGTATAAGCGAATGTTTTGCTGGAGATTTCCCATGCGGCATCCCACTCTAATTGCGCCCTATCGACCAAGATTCGCATTAACTCAGGGATAGCAATGGCCGGATGAGTGTCGTTTAATTGGATCACCACCTGTTCAGAGAAGTACTTCCAATCGTCTCCGTTGGCGCGTTTATAGCGACGAATAATGTCTTTTAATGAACAAGCACTAAAAAAGTACTGTTGGATTAAACGTAATTCTTTGCCTGCTTCTGTCTCGTCATTTGGGTAAAGTACTTTGGATATGGTTTCGGCTTGCACGTTTTCTTTTTGAGCATCGACATAACCACCAGCATTAAACACGTCCCAATTGAAATAGTCCGAAGCCTGACTTTGCCATAGGCGCAAAACATTCACTGTTTTGCCACCATAACCCACAACAGGAATATCCCAAGGTAGACCTTTGACTATCAGCCCAGGATGCCACTCTTTTTGTATTTCCCCCTTGTCAGAGAGTTTAGTTTCCACGTATCCAAATAGAGATATTTCTTGAATTGACTCTGGGCGGCATATCTCCCAGGGGTTGCCGTAATCTCGCCAACTATCTGGGCGTTCGATTTGTGCACCATTTTGAATATCTTGACGAAACAAGCCGTGTTCGTAATGCAAACCGTATCCCACAGCAGGCAGGTCTAAGGTTGCTAAGGAATCGATAAAACAAGCGGCAAGCCGTCCTAATCCACCATTGCCCAGCGCCATATCAGGCTCTTCTTCCATAATGTCAGGCAAATGCACACCTAACTCCAATAAAGCCTGTTCTGTGTGTTCAAATAAACCTAAATTATGTAGGTTATTCGACATTAAACGCCCCATTAAAAATTCAGCAGAAAAATAATGAACAGCTCGGGTATCGTTTAAATAATGGGATTTCTGGGTCTTACGTAATTGTTCTAAAACATGTTCTTGAACTGATGCGCAGGTAGCTTTATACCAAGCATGATTATTGGCTTTGTTTTCATCAGTGCCTAAAGAGCAATGCAAATGACGAACAATGGCATTTTTAATAAGATCTTTATCTGAATTCAAAGTAGTCGACCGACTTTTTTTAGCTTTACTGCTCATACATCCCTCAAATTAATTATCTACCCTACCCGCAAAAAAGGTTTTTATCAGGTGTTACACCTTATCCGTATTAATACGTGCCCTTTTCTATTCAACTATTTGTAGCAGCTTTTTCCTAATCATTTTGTTAAAAATGCGTTAATTACAAACAAAAAAGGCGATTTCCTATAAAGAAATCGCCTTGTTAATAACTCAAATTAATTTTCAATCGCTGAGACTACACGCCTGCCGACTTAAAAACACTATCAACTAAAGCTTGTGCTTCTTCAATCAATTGTTGTAAATGATCTTGTCCATTAAAACTTTCTGCATAGATTTTATAGACATCTTCAGTACCAGATGGACGTGCTGCAAACCAACCATTTTCAGTGCTCACTTTAACGCCGCCGATTGCTGCATTATTGCCAGGAGCGTGGGTTTGAATATTAATAATTGCTTCACCAGCTAGTTCAGTAGACTGTATGACACTTTTATCCATTTTACTCAAAACTTGTTTTTGCGCATGGTTAGTCGCCACATCAATTCGAGTATAAACAGGCGCCGAAAACTTCTCAGTCAACTCAGCATAATGTTCACCCGGATCTTTACCTGTTACGGCTATGATTTCAGCAGCTAATAGACACAAGATAATACCGTCTTTATCTGTCGCCCAAGGTTTACCATTACGACGCAAGAAAATACCGCCAGCACTTTCTTCACCGGCAAACCCAATTTCTTGATTCAGTAAACCACCCACAAACCATTTAAAACCAACGGGCATCTCTGCTAAATCACGGCCTAAACTTTTTACAACACGATCAATCATGCTGCTAGAGACTAAGGTTTTACCTACTTTTACATCTTGTGGCCAATCGGTTCTATGTTGATATAAATAATTGATTGCAACAGCAAGATAGTGATTTGGATTCATTAACCCCGCTTTTTTAGTCACTATGCCGTGACGGTCAAAATCTGGATCA
Source organism: Paraglaciecola sp. (assembly GCF_051252315.1). Lineage (GTDB taxonomy): Bacteria > Pseudomonadota > Gammaproteobacteria > Enterobacterales > Alteromonadaceae > Paraglaciecola. Next base: position 17,599 of record NZ_JBPOFP010000068.1, read on the forward strand.
TTACCAAATGCTAAATCAAACTTGTCTTTTAGGTCGATTAACCCGGCCATCGCGTATGGAGAAGAACAATCCATACGAATTTTACCGTCTTTATCTCGACGCATAAATCCAAATTGGTGATCAACATCACGATTAACGACTTCAATATTAATGCCGTAATGAGTAGCAATTCGATCCCAATAACCTAAACCTGCACCACCTAATGGGTCAGTACCTAAAACCAAGCCTGCTTTAGCAATAGCTTGCATATCAATCACTTGATCAAGTTGAGCAATATAGTTATTAGCAAAGTCGACTTCTTTTACCAAATCAGAATTATACGCATCAACTAATGCAATTCTTTTTACGTCAGCCATGTCATTAACAATAATTTGATTGGCTCGTAATTGAATTTGGTTTGTTACATCACTGTCGGCCGGACCACCATGTGGCGGGTTATATTTAAAACCACCATCTTCAGGGGGATTATGAGAAGGTGTAATTACCACTCCGTCAGCAAGAACGTCTGAATTATCATTATGATCTAAAATTGCGTGGGAAATCACAGGCGTTGGCGTATAACCACGATCTTCTTGCACAACCAAAGACACTCCATTAGCAACTAAAACCTCAACCGCTGTCGAAAAAGCAGCTTCAGACAAGGCATGCGTGTCCATGCCCATAAACAGTGGACCTGTAATATTTTGTTGATGACGATACTCAGCTAATGCTTGGCAAATAGCGGCAATATGCGTGTCGGTAAAAGTATTTAAAAAGGCACTACCTCTATGCCCAGAGGTCCCAAATGACACACATTGACTAGCATTTTCTTTATCCGGTTTATTGGTATAATAAGCACTGATTAATCTTGCTACATTTACCAATTGTTCTTTTGACGCGGGTTTTCCAGCTTCTGGGTGTAGGGCCATAACATTCTCTTAGTAAATTAAAATAATTAAATATGTTCAGGAGCAAACAAGCTCACTAAACGATCTACCTCTTGCTCTTCAAAGCCAATGACTTGCGCCACTTCTTTAAGCATATTGATTTTTTTAACGGTATTATTATTGGTGATAACCCAATATTCTGAACCAGGCACGTTTTTAGGATTAGTACTGCTACCAGTTTCTAGAAGTGTATCTTTATTTGTTGCAAAGTAAGTTCGATTGCGACCACTCATACCTAACACTTTTGAAAAAGCACTAGTATGATGTTTGTGCATGACAGACAAAACTAATAACCACCTTTCTACCATTTTAGGAATAGTTAATAACTGCTGGCCTTCTAACTCCTGAATAACCGCTAGGGCATCACATTCTTGGTCAGCTTGTTGATTTTCAATAACGTCAGTAACTAATGGTTCTGTAGTACTTTCAGGTGAAGTAGAGGAAGCAACAGGAACCGAACCAGGCATTACCATTCTACGTAAAATATCAGAAGCGCTTTCACCTATATGTTGAGTGTTTGCGGCAATAAAGTGGTACAGGTCGTCATCAATTTCTATGCTTTTCATTAAACTACTTATCTAAGAACAAAATAAAAATGTAATTATACGGATTGATTGAATCAATTCATCGATTAATTTGGTCTTATCAGTAATTCAAATTAATAAGCGCCAATATCTCTGAGTTTAAGCTCGTATATTTTTTACCAGAAGGGTATGACATATACAACTTAACCTTTTGTTTTTATAGGCTAATATATTAATGGTAACGACCCCTTAAAAAATTAAGGTACAAAATTTTATTATGCAAACTCAGTTAAACCAAGCGATAGAAAAAACTTGCCAAATATTAATCGGCAAACAACAACAGGTAAAACTTGCTCTCACCTGTTTGTTAGCTGACGGGCACTTATTAATTGAAGATTTACCTGGCATGGGCAAAACCACTTTATCTCACACTTTGGCTAGGGTGCTTGGCCTAAATTACTCTCGCATCCAGTTTACATCCGACTTGTTACCCGCAGACATATTGGGTATCAGTATTTTTGATAATAAAGATCAAAGCTTCCAATTTCACCCGGGCCCCATTTTTAATCAATTAGTGTTAGCCGACGAAATCAATCGAGCTAGTCCAAAAACTCAAAGCGCTTTATTGGAAGCCATGGAAGAAGGCCAAGTTAGTATAGACGGAGAAACTCGGCCATTGCCCTCGCCATTTTTTGTTATTGGTACGCAAAATCCTATCCATCAATCTGGCACCTATCCTTTACCCGAATCTCAACTTGATCGTTTTTTAATGCGTATTCAACTCGGCTATCCTGATCTAGAAGCTGAGAAGAAAATGTTAATAAGCCAAATAAATAATTCAGATGACTCAATTCAAGCTGTAATGACCATTGAACAATTCCAACAAGCCACAAAACTAGCCAAACAAGTACATGCATCGGATCCTGTTTTAGATTACATATTACGATTAGTTACCTTTAGTAGAGAGAGTCAAAAATTTGCAAACCCCTTATCTCCTCGCGCATCAAAAGCAATATTGGCAGCAGCTAGAGCTTGGGCATATTTGAGCAACCGAGACTATTTAATTCCTGAAGATGTGCAAGCCATTCTGCCAGCTGTTGCTGAACACAGGTTAAGAAGTGCATCTAGCGACTTCAGTCTAGAAGGCAGTTTAAGCCAGTTGTTGTTAGAAAGTATCGACCCAATTGCTGCTTAACAAATTTCCATGAGCATAATTTCAAAATTAACAAACAAATGGTTAAACCAACGGATCCCTGCGGCTTTAAAATATAAGTTAAACCATAAAAATATTTTTATATTTCCCTCTAAATTTGGTGCCTTATTTTTATCGTTATGTATGTTGTTATTTTTACTCGGCACCAATTACCAAAATAACCTGATGTTACTTCTGTGTTATTTTTTGTTGGCGTTATTTTTAGTCAATCTATTTGCCAGTTACATCAACTTTTCCCACGTGCTATTACAACAAGGAAAATCATCCCAAGTATTTGTGGGCGACAACTTGCACTTACCTTTATGGTTAAATGCAGATCAAAGTGCTGAACAAAACCCTGACGGCCAACTCTTTTTTAAATTCAAAAAAGAGACTAAAAACAGTCCCATTGCTGTCACTACAATTGATACCAATGCTTACCACAATCCAGTCACTTTACATTATCCTTGTGAAAAACGAGGAAAATTAACCTTACCCAGGATCACTGTAAGTAGTTACTTTCCACTCGGACTTTTTAAGTGCTGGACCCACCTAGCCTTTAATCAGCAAATTACCGTTTTTCCAAAACCCGTACCTTGTCGTGTGGAGTTATCAAATAAAAATAATACCAAACAACAAAAAACGAACTCGCTTGGACAAGAACAAAACGGCCATGATGACTTCTCTCATTTAAAAGCCTATCAAGTGGGCGAATCTTTGCACCACATAGCTTGGAAACAAGTCGCAAAAGGCAGAGGTATGGTAAGCAAGCAGTTTTCGAGTTTAACCAACCAAACAGCATGGTTAAGCCTGCCTAATCAACATTCAAGTGCAGCAGGCTCTGAACAAGAATTTGAATTAACGATCAGTAAACTCACCTATCAAGTCATCGAACTATCCCGTAAAGATCAAGTATTTGGCCTAGATTTAGGCGCAACCAGTATCGCTCCCAATTCGGGACTTGCCCACACCGAAGCTTGCTTAACGGCCTTAGCTTTGATTTCACCCACCTTTGTTTCTTAGAGAGAACTGAATATGAAACAAAACATACAGGGGCAGACTACAAGAATTAGCTTAATACTGATCACAGTAGAGCTAAGTCTTGTAAGTTTTAGTTTATTTGACTCTGTATTAGCTTGGGTTTTATTAATTGTGGCCTGCGCAGCTATCATGCGGGGGGCTATTTATTTTAATTTTCATAAACATTTCCCTTCGATACGTACCTTAAATTTATTGGCCTTACTCTGTGCATTAGGTCTGATTTATTCTGGTATGTCTCTGGGATTGTTAATTGGAATGGTGAACTTATTGGTATTAGCTTGCGCATTAAAATTAATGCAGGTGCGTACTCAAAGAGACGTGTATCAACTTATTCTAAGTTTATTTTTCTTAATTGGTTGCGGCTTTATATTTAATCAAACAATTGTATTTAGTATATTTTATTGTGTTATGAGTTTTTTACTTTTATTGAGTTTAGCCACTCATCATGCGCCAAACATTCAATTCAAAACACAAATAATACGCGTACTTAAGTTAAGTGTTCAAGCCGCCCCAATTGGTGTTTTATTATTTATGGTATTGCCGCAACTGCCTCCCCTTTGGCAAACCCCTAAGTCAAAAAATATGGAAACAGGTTTATCTGAACAAATCACTCCGGGGGATATCGCTTCTTTATCTCAATCTAGTAAGTTAGCCTTTCGAGCGACATTTAATCATTCCGTCCCCACAACCTCGGCCAGATATTGGCGAGCCATAGTGATGGAAGATTTTGATGGTAAAACCTGGAAAGTCCATGCTCTTAGAAAAAAAGTTAGGGCACAACAACTTGCTGCAAATCTAGAGTATTCACCAATATTGAGGGGCAGTTATCTTGATTACCAAGTAATAGCCGAACCTACTCATCAAAATTGGTTGTTTGCTCTCGATTTAGCCACACCTAATGGAAATGCCAGTAACGCAGAAATATTCCAAAGTAATGACTTTAAATTAATTAGTCATCAAAAGTTAGTTAGTCAATATCAATACAAGGTACGTTCATACCCTCAAGCCATCAAAGCACAAACTTTCAGCCAATTAGATCAACAACTCAATCTGTCGGTACCACAAAATAGTAATCCGCAAACACGCGACTGGATAAACCAATTGCGAGCACAACACCCTTCTAATAAAAGTTTTATTCAAGCGGTTTTAGCCCATTTCACAAGCAATCCGTTTCAATATACCTTGACCCCACCTTTGATGTTTACCGATCCTGTTGATCAATTCTTATTCGATAAGCAAGCGGGTTTTTGTAGTCATTACGCCAGTGCGTTGGCTTTTAGTTTACGCCTTGGCGGTATCCCAGCACGTATTGTGACAGGTTACCAAGGAGGGGAAGTTGTCAAAAATAACGATCAAACCAGCTACGTCAGCGTATACCAATATGATGCCCACGCATGGGTAGAAGTATGGCAACAAGACACAGGCTGGCTCCGAGTCGACCCCACGGCTTTGGTATCGCCAGATAGAATTAATTTAGGGCTTCGTGAAGCCATGTCAGATGAAGGTTCGTTTTTAGCGGATTCGCCATTTGCTTTAGCCCGATTGACAGACATCCCTTGGTTAAACAATATTCGATTACTGCTCGCAGATGTAGATTATAATTGGAGTCGCTGGATATTAGGGTTTAACCAACAAAGTCAGCGAGAATTGTTTAAGAGTATTCTCGGAAAAATCACCCCAAACAGTATGTCCTTATTGGGTTTAGGCATTACCGCCGTGATTGTTTTGTTGTTAACTTTATATTTTATTCCCCACTGGTTAGCCGGTAGAGCGGATAAAACCCAAAGATACTATCAACAAGCGATAACTTTATTTAATAAACACCAACAGGTACGTATGACATGGCAAGGACCAGAAGACTTTAGTCAATACGTCAAACAAAATTATCCGACTAAAATATCCACACCTTTACAAAACTTAACGAAATTATTTGTTCGCATTAAATATCAAAATGTAAACGCCAGTAACCAAGGGCAATTAAGTATTAAAAATTGCCAGAGAATGATGGCGAAAGAATTACGAAAACTAAAAGCCGAACTTTCTTCTTTTACAAAACGCGCTTAGCGACTTTAGGCATTTTGTGGCATAATCCCGCGCAATTTTTATTGCCCAGCGAAACACGTCAAGTTAAAGACGCTTAACGGGCAATTTACAGCTAATTTTTATTGGGGTACTACCTTGCTTACTACTGCGAATATTACTATTCAATTTGGCGCTAAGCCTTTATTTGAAAATGTGTCTGCCAAATTTGGCAATGGCAATAAATACGGCCTAATTGGCGCCAATGGTTGTGGTAAATCCACCTTTATGAAAATTATTGGTGGAGATCTAGAAGCCACCTCAGGCAACGTATCAACTGATCCGGGTGAGCGCATTGGTAAACTGAAACAAGATCAGTTCGCCTACGAAGAATATAGTGTTATCGACACTGTGGTTATGGGTCATAACGAACTATGGAAAGTCAAGGAAGAACGTGACGCCATATACGCTAATCCTGAAATGACCGAAGAAGACGGCATTCGCGTAGCCGATTTAGAATCAGAATTTGCTGAAATGGACGGTTATACCGCTGAGTCTCGAGCCGGGGAACTACTAATTGGAGTCGGTATTCCTGTAGAGCAACATTTTGGCCCTATGAGTGAAATTGCACCGGGTTGGAAATTACGAGTGTTACTGGCTCAAGTCCTGTTTTCAGATCCAGATATCATGTTACTTGACGAACCCACCAACAACTTGGACATTAACACCATACGTTGGTTAGAAACGGTTTTAAACGAACGTAACTGTACAATGATCATTATCTCGCACGATAGGCACTTTTTAAATTCTGTTTGTACACACATGGCTGATATCGACTACGGCGAAATTCGATTATTCCCGGGCAATTACGATGAATATATGACAGCAGCTACGTTGTCCAGAGAACGTTTATTATCAGATAATGCCAAGAAAAAAGCACAGATATCAGAATTAAAAGCGTTTGTTAGTCGCTTCTCGGCAAATGCTTCTAAATCTAAACAAGCCACATCTCGGGCTAAACAAATCGATAAAATTGAGATCCAAGAAGTCAAACCTTCTAGTCGTCAAAATCCCTACATTCGCTTTGAACAAGAAAAGAAATTACACAGATTGGCCCTTGAAGCAGAAGGTTTAGCCAAAACTTATGATGAAGAGTTATTCAAAAACCTAGATCTTATGATCGAAGTAGGTGAACGAGTGGCCGTTATCGGGCCAAATGGAGCAGGTAAAACCACTTTATTAAAATGTTTAGTGGGTGACACAGACCTAACTGCAGGTCACATCAAATGGTCAGATAATTCTAACATCGGCTACTATGCTCAGGATCACGCTGATGATTTTGAAAAAGACATGACTTTGATGGATTGGATGTATCAATGGGCACAAGAAGGTGACGACGAACAAGTCATGCGCGGTACCTTAGGCCGTTTATTGTTTTCCCAAAACGACATTACTAAATCGACCAAAGTAATATCCGGTGGTGAACAAGGCAGAATGTTATTTGGTAAGTTGATGCTTCAAAAACCTAACATTTTGTTGATGGACGAACCCACTAACCATTTAGATATGGAATCAATCGAGTCGTTAAACTTAGCCTTAGAAAACTACCAAGGAACCTTGATATTTGTCAGCCACGACCGTGAATTTGTTAGCTCATTAGCCACGCGTATTATTGAGATAACTCCGGAGGGTATTGTGGACTTCAAAGGCGATTACGAAAGTTACTTAGCCAGCCAAGGGGTTTAAAAACCCGCTAAACAACAATAAAAAACATAACAAGCACCCTTGGCAACAAGTGGTGCTTTTTTATTTTGAAAGACTTTTGGCTTGCCAACTCACCTGTTTACCATTACTTAAAAAAGCCACGACTGAAGCTTTAGGGATAAGTTGATTTTCAACTTTCAGGTCTTCTTTGATTGAAAAATTAGCAATAATTTTACTGCCATCACTAAAACTAGTTTGTTGTAACCTCCCTTTATCGTCTAACCATCTAAAATCCGTTAAAGCTTTATCCCATAACAAAGAATGGATCGGATAAAAGCCATCTTGATAATGTTTTAATGCTTTAATTCGTGGCGCAGTTTTAGTCTTTGAGTCTTCCCGACTTAAGTGCACCATAGCCGGTGTGTTGTATAACATAGACAACAAATCACGAGTTATTTTCACATCAGAAAACTTAAGGCTGTCAAACAACCAATGATGGCTATTGATGACTTCATCATGAAATACAGTTTGGTATAACGGCACTTTAAATTCAGGTGAAAAAAGCAAGGTTTTGTATGGCTCTTTCACCTTAGCTGATTTAAAGAAAACAGCCGGCCGATCATCCGGATACCAAGCACCCAAATAATAGGGAGATTGTCGATCACGTTTCATATCAGGGTCTCGCCAACCAAACCCCAAAGTCACCATGCCATGCGCAAACGCTACCCCTTGCGTGGTTAGTGCATTACCATCTTCAGATCCTAATACTACGCCTTGTTGGGATATCCAATCCATACGTTGATTAAAGGCGCTCAACATCTGTAATTCACTCATGCCTTGTTTATGTGAATAATCTTCTCTGGCCATGGCGGTAGCATCAACGTCGAGAAACAAACTATTAAAACGGCCATAATGCAAAATGTCTTTGACACGTTGTTCTACATAATCTCGCCTACAGGCAGGATTTAAATAAAAACCATTACCTTGAAACCCTTTTACATTTTTACCATCGGCTCCTTGAATAGCACAGTCAATACGCATGTCATCAGGTAACTGCGCCGTTAACCAACTGTCATTTACGCCCTTTGCAATCCCCGTATTGTACGAGTCGTAAGTACCGACTAAATACCCAGCATTTTTTGCCTGGTCGACAACCTGTGGT
>NZ_JBPOFP010000069.1:0-25885 GCF_051252315.1 Paraglaciecola sp.
CCTGTTATGTGAGATATGGCGTGAACTTCAATTTGTTCTAAAAGTTTTAAAACAGATTTTACGTAGATACGTGTAGGTTCTAACAAATGTTCAGATAAGGCTTTTCCTTCAAACTGTTCACTTGTATCACTACCAGATACTTCAATAATTTTACGTACTAGTGAATAACCATTTGAGTGTGGTCCTGAAGAACCTAATGCTATTAACGCATCACCGTCGGCAACTTTAGAACCATCAATAACGTCATCAGCTTCAACCACGCCAACACAGAATCCGGCTACATCGTAGTCTTCTCCATGATACATACCTGGCATTTCAGCTGTTTCTCCACCAATCAACGCACAACCAGATAATTCACAGCCTTTACCAATGCCTGATACAACTTCAGTTGCGGTATCTACATTCAGTTTTCCTGTTGCGTAATAATCCAAGAAAAACAAAGGCTCGGCACCTTGCACTATTAAATCGTTAACACACATAGCCACAAGATCTATACCTATGCCTGAATGTTGTTTTAGGTCCATGGCTAGTCTTAATTTGGTACCTACACCATCAGTTCCTGAAACTAATAGTGGTTTTTTGTATTTTTCAGGTAAAGAACATAAAGCGCCAAATCCGCCTAAACCACCTTTTACTTCAGGTCTGTGGGTTTTTTTTGTGACCGATTTGATTCGTTCGACTAACTGATTACCAGCGTCAATATCGACCCCAGCGTCTTTATAACTTAATGATGAATTGTTGTCGCTCACGTCTATACCTCAATTGGCCACAAAAAAAGAGCGCAGATTTTAGCAGTTTGCTAATGGAATACCAATTAAAGATATTGAGTTTGATAGCAGAATTTATTTCTTTAATAAAACTTTGTTTATAAATTAATCATTAAAGGAATGTTTTTGAAGAATCGGTTACGTTAATTAATAGGGATTGGCAATTTGTATTGGTAATTTATAAACAGTTGATGAATTTTACATTGAAATAAAAGACAATACCTTTTTTGCTATAAGATTTTTAAGGGGTGTTGGCCCAAATGCCAATAAAACTGTATTCAGTTAAACTTGCATGTGTGATCTTGGTCTTAATTGGTTTCAATTTCAATGCTGCAGCTGCTGTTATTGAAGGGTTATTTGACTCACAAGTTGCTGTTGATAATCAGTCAGACACAAATCGAAGTCGAGCATTTAAACTTGGTATGAAGCAAGTTTTGATTAAAGTACATGGCAGTGACGATTTACTTAAAGATCAAACCATTCGCAAGGCGATAAGCAAGGTAACACCTTATATTCGAGCTTATAGTTACGAAACTATCAACACACAGCAATTTATTACCATTAATTTTGAACAAGATCGCATTGAGAGTTTGATTCGTACTGCTGGCTTTACTATTTGGGGAAAAAGAAGACCAGACACTCTTATTTGGTTAGCGGTACAATCTGACAGTAGCACCAATAAAACCTTTTTAACCATTGATAACCAACCAAGTATTTACCAATCTATGTTAGCTCAAGCTGAGTACCGAGGGATTAAGCTAGCTTTTCCTTTGTGGGATTTGAGTGATGTGCAAAGCATCAGTGTTTATGACATTTGGGGAGGCTTTACCCAGCGAATTGTCGAAGCCAGTCAAAGGTACGGTGTGCAATCAGTTTTGTCGGCTAGGGTTTATAAAAGTGAACAAGCTTTAATTGATGAAAGTGCAGACGAGGCACCTGCAAATTTTAAACCTGGTCAGTGGGTGGTGGATTGGACGAGTGTTGAAGATGGGCAGATACTGTCTGGGCAATTGGTTGTTGACACATTTCAAGATTTAGCCCCCAATTTAATAGACGTACTTGCAGACCAATTGGCTGAAAAATATGCAATCGATGTAGATACACTTCATTTAAATCAAGAAAAAACCAAAATAATAATAAATAATATTTCATCTATTGATGCTTATGTAAATGTATTGGCGTTTCTTGAAAATTTAAGTGTGGTCAATCATGCAACTCTTGTTAACCAAAATGGTACCAAGGCAACCTTTGAATTAAATTTATTTGGTGAACTAAGTGATTTACACAACGCCTTTAAACTCGAAAATAAGGTGCGTCCAGTTATTGATGAGTTTGGACAGTCTTTAAATAATGGTGAGTTCCTTTGGTACAAGTAACTAGCCAGCTTTCGTTACCTGTATCAATTAAGGAAACGGATACGTTTGATAGTTTTATCGAAGGTCAGAATAGCCAGGTTTGTGCTTACCTGAAAGATGTAGTTAGTCAATTAAAATCAGGCCATGTGAAGCACTGGTTAACATACTTATTCAGTGACAATGAAGTAGGGAAGAGTCACCTTTTATATGCAACCTGTCAGCTAGCAGAACTTCACGATGTAAGTTGTATATACCTCAAAATTGAAGACAATACAGACTTAACGCCAGAAGTCTTATCTGGACTTGAACACTATTCTCTTATTTGCATTGACGATATTGAAGGGTTAACACATTCACTTGACTGGCAAGTGGCTTTATTTGATTTAATCAACCGAATTAAAGAACAAAATACCAGCAGCCTACTGATGACGGGGAATCAACCCGCAAAGCTTTTACCTATCAAGTTGCCAGATCTACTGTCCCGCCTATCTTGGGGAATGAATTTTCAGTTAATGTCTCTTTCAGATGAACAAAGGCAACAAGTGTTAGTGGTTAAAGCAAAAATTAGGGGCATGAATATGCCATTAGAAGTCGCTAAATTTTTAATTAATCATTGGCCTAGAGATATGTCTTCTTTATTAAACTCATTAGATCAACTTGATGAGCAATCGTTGCAGCAACAACGAATGCTCACCATTCCATTTGTAAAAAGTATTTTAGATATCTAACCCGAACACTGGATAAGCAGCGCCTCTCAACAACCCTATTCTTGCCCCTAACGGCGTTGGCCTTACTAGCAATAGCCAGTTATTACCTACGAAAATCAGACTTGTTAGGAACAAAAATTTCGTCACTGAGTATTTAATGAAAAGCGCGTTAACATCAAATTTAATGTAACCTATTGAAATTTAATTATAAATCAAATTTTTACGACACTTCCTATCTAGAGTTCGAGTTATCTAATTTAAAACCAGTTTACAAATTTCTCTTGGTATTTACGTTCCTTTTAATTTTGCTTAGGCTCTATTCCAAGATCTAATTTTGTGACCCTTCAACGCATAAAATAGAATGAAGCCGTAACAAGGTAACATCATCCAATAGGCTGATTGTCCGTCAAAATGCTCAGATAACAATCCATAAACCATTGGTAAGATGGCTCCTCCAGAGATACCCATGATGAGCAGTGCAGAGCCTCTAGCGGTTAAGGTATATAAACCATCTAATGCTAAAGGCCAAATTGCTGGCCATACCAATGCATTAGCAAATCCTAAAATTGCGATTAAGGTGACAGGATCTGGGAGCAGAGCTATGCCCATCCATCCCCATAACAAACTAGATATGTGTGTTGATAGCGGGTCGGAAAAAACAATCCAAATACTGAGTGCCAAACCTAAAATTGCCGAGCCTGATAAGGCTTGCGCTTGATCCACAAACTTCGGAATAATCACTAAACCCATTAAATAGCCTAATACCATAAAGGCCATGGTATAAGACGTTAATGATGTGGCATTCTCAACGCCTAATTGTGAACCGAATAATCCGATAGTGTCGCCAGCTATGACTTCCACCCCTACATATAAAAACAAAGTAAACACACCTAGAATCAACTGAGGGTAGGCTAATAGGCTGGCCGATTCTTCGCTTTCAGACTCGGGCTTTTCTAAGACTAAATCAGGCAAGGTAGAAAAGTTTAATAGTACTGCTAACAATAACAAGGCACCTGTCATGTAGGCGTAAGGCATGACTAATCCATCAGCAAGGGCTGAAATTTGTAAGGCTTTTTCAGATTCAGTTAGGGCTGCAATAGACTGTGCACTTACACCTGCAAATTCACCTAATACTAATGCAGTGAAAACCATAGGTGCTAAGAAACCGGCAAACTTGTTTAATAAACCCATAATTGAAATTCTGACAGCCGCGGTTTCCTGCGGACCGACTTTAACAATGTAAGGGTTAGAGGCAGTTTGTAATATCGTTAATCCAGTACCCATAACAAATTGGGCAAATAGGAATATAGCAAACTCTTGGCTATATGAAGCGGGTATAAACAGCAAACACCCAAGGGCGATCATACCTAAGCCTAAGCTCATTGCCTTTTTGTATCCGGTTTTATCCAAAACCCAAGACATAGGCAATGCCATAACGACATAAGCAATATAAAATGAAAATGCTACTAATAGGGCTTGGGATTCTGTCAGTTGACATACAATTTGCAAAAACGGAATTAACGCACCATTTAGCCAGGTAACAAAGCCAAATATGAAAAATAACATGCCTATGATCAACATTGGCATCAAGGCACTTGGTTTATTTGAAGGTTCTACAGTTTGCATAACTCACCTTTTAGTTGGTCTTGTTGTTGGTTTGTTTAGTTGGAATAAACACATTGCCCAGCAATGAAAGTTTTATTCACTTGGAAATTTTCGTCTAATACTAGCCAATCGGCGTCAAATCCTACAGATAATCGACCTTTGCTCTTTTGCCTACCAATAAAGTTCGCTGGCGTAAACGATGCCATATTAATAGCCTGTTCTATAGGGCTACCTAAATGGGTAATGGTATTTTTTACTGCGCTTGCCATATCAAGGGCAGAACCTGCTAATCTGCCGCCTTCAATAGTTAGTTTGTTTCCATCTCTAGTAATGTCCATTCCACTAAATTGAAGTTTGATCTGGTCACTACCTACATGGGACATAGCATCTGTGACTAACATGATTCGTTCAGAAGATTTACACTTGATCGCTAGCTGACAACTCGCTGAATCGACATGTTCGTGGTCAACGATTAAACCACAAAACGTTTGGTCATCTAGTAATGCTGCGCCCACCATTCCGGCTTCTCTGCTTTGTAGTGGTGACATCGCGTTGTAAAGATGGGTAAAGCCTTGAGCACCTGCCTCAATAGCCAACATTGTTTGTTCATAACTAGCGTTAGAATGACCTAAACAGACTTTTACATTGTTTTTAACCAGCTCTTTGATGATGTCACAAGGCACATTTTCAGGTGCTAGCGTGACACACACAACCCCTAGATCTTGCCTTGTAAAAAGTGCCAATTCTTGATCGCTAATATGGCGAATATGTTGCTCAGGGTGGATCCCTTTTTTAGGTTGGCTAAGGTGTGGACCTTCAAAGTGAACGCCAACAACACTAGGCATATTATTGTATATCGCTTGCTGAATGGCTTCACCTGCTCTAGCCATAATCTCCATATCATCTGTAATTAAGGTAGGTAACATGGTGGTGGTGCCAAATTGCTGATGAGCCCTACTCATTGTTTGTAAGGCTTCAATGTTTGGCTGATTATTAAATAATACACCGCCACCACCATTTACTTGCACATCAATATAACCTGGGGTCACTAAACCTTTAAGTAAGGTATCAGCTTCCGAGTCTTGGCCTGGACTAATAGAAGTTATTAAACCGTTTTCTATTGTCATAATTTGATTGGTTTTTATGGATTTACCATCAAATAATTGTGGTGCAAAATAACGCATCGATACTTCCTCTAAGGCGTTTTAGTTATATTTTGTAGACCTGTAAGATTGTCTACTTTGTTGCTCATTGAACCTAGTCGTCTTAATATTATTCTACGTGTTTAGACATTATTTGATATCAGATTTTAATTGGGATTTTGCAAAAATAATGGCTCCCTGTTCCGGACTCGCTAAAGCAGGCTGGATTGTTGTTTGCAATTGATCTGGCAAGTATGGAATTAACACTTGTGTCACCCCCCCAATGAAAGATAATCGTGACGGCTTTGCACTTAATAACTTATTCGATAGCTTGGTAATGTATTGGCTCGCTTCTTTAACTAATCCTAAAGCGTCGGACTGTCGCTGGGATGCTAACTCAAAAACAGTTGGAGCCAATGAAGCATAAAATGAGGGCTTTGCATCTAAGGTTAAATTAACGACTTGCTGGGCGTTTTGGCAGTTTAATTCTTCTAAAACTCGCGCACTTAACGCGTTTTGTTCGATTAATCCGTCTAGGGTTTCTAAACAATGGCTGATTGCTTTTTTACCTAACCAAGCGCCACTGGCTTTGTCACCGACAACAAATCCGTGACCACCATACTCAATTTGCTGCTCTGGGGTGATGACCACTCCTGACGAACCAGTACCTATTATAACTATCGCCCCTGTCTCTCCTTGGTGTGCACCTAAACAAGCAATATGTAAGTCAGTCGTTATATGGGTGCTAGCAAATGGCAAAGATTGTGATTCAAATGCTAGTTTAACTTCAGGGATATTAATACCTGCTAATCCAATTCCAGCATGTATCTGATCTAAAGTAACTCCATCAATATTGGCTTGTTTTATAGCTTGCTCACACACAGCTAAGACTGAGGCTGTTGAACCTGCTAAATCTCTAAAAGCGTTGGCTGGTCCAGCGATGGCTTCTGCCAGAAGTAGACCATTAGCATCTTCTAATCGGGCTTTGCACTTTGTGCCACCGCCATCAATACCAATAAAGTATTTAGCTTGATTATTCACAAGATGTTCCTTCTATATGTTTTGCGATCTGAGTCATATCACAAAATTGAGGTTTAATTAAAATCATGTTTTTTAAGTTCTATTTCAGCGCTATAACGGGGTTTGTCAAAATGCGGTTTACCAAAAAGCTTAGCGCTGTCTAGTTTCGCTCTTATTTTCAATATTTGTTTAACCAGAATGGGGCGTGAATAGGTTTTCCATTGGCCAAGTGTTTGCTGATATTCAAGTTGAACCCCATTAAATAAATGATTCATCTTTAACGTGCCATTATCAATAATGGCACCTGGTGGCGGCAGTCTAAATTGAATGCCTTGTTCAACTAATTTGGGTAAATGTTTAGTGACTAACAATTCTCTAAATAATGCCCAGTCTTGATTAATGGCTACTTCTAATTGCTCTTTGTTAAGTTCCCTTGCACTTGATTCCCACGGTGACTTTGCCCAGGCTTTTTGTGCAAAACTTATTAGTCGCGGGTAATACATGTATTGAGCCACGCTATCGTGACGTACAATTTCACTCCATAAGTGTGCTTGTATGCCTTCATATTCTGCTTTGGACTCTGTTTTAGACTGGGTATTAGACAGGGTTTTAGACTGTTTTTTGGATAGTTCGGCTTTATAGGCATTACCTAAACGGTCTTTCCAAAGTGCGTCATTGATTTCAGGTGTGTCGGGCATGAATTGAAATAGTTTGTAGCTGTCGGTTGCGCGTGTCGCCCAATAGTACCCTGGCTCGTTAGGATCAACGGCATAGGGGAAGTCGAAGTACAATACGTCTGGATAAGACAATATGGTGTGCCAACCTTGTGCTGCGAATTTTTCGGCTGCTAGGTGTCCTTGCCACATAAGTGGATCCCAAACATTTACTTGCATTGGATTTTTTACATTAGGTTGGAACTCACGCATACCGTCACTCCAACCGCCGGCGATAATTCCTTGGGCTTGCACAAGTTGCGCGACACGAGTAATGAAATAACTTCCTAGTTGTTCTACATTTTCAATGCTTGGGTTGTTGCTTATAAATGTTTCGCACGCTGGTGAACCATGCCAGGCTCCAGCCGTTTCATCTGCCCCTAAGTGATATCGCGTAAGAGGTACACCTGCAGCTTTATGTTGTGCAATTAAGTCAGTTAATACTTTGTCGACAAATGTATAAGTGGACTCTAAACAAGGGTTAAGAGTGTTGTCTGAATAATGTTGAACTGATGAATATTGGCTCTTGTCTTCAAAATCTGAGAGTAAATATTGCTGCGCAGCTTCCGGTTGTTCGGCATTGATTAATCTATGGTAGCGAGCTTCCATAGATTTAATTGAAGAACGAGAGTGGCCAGGCATATCTAGAGAAGGGATGATTTCTACCTGATGGGCTGCAGCATATTGTAATAGCTCGTTGTAATCTAATGTTGAGTAATAACCATTGTTAGGGTTTGAACGATTTGGACCAGCTCCTAACTGAGGCATTAAACATTGGGTTTCGGATGGATCAAAACAACGAAACGCGCCGACTTCAGTTAGTTCTTTTAAGCCATTTATTTCTAAGCGCCATCCTTCATCATCTGCAAGGTGTAAATGTAATTTATTTAATTTCCACTGAGCCATATCTTGGATCAATGCTTTTACAAACTCAACTGAGCGAAAGTTTCTGGCTACATCTAAATGTATGCCGCGAAAAGCATATCGTGGAGCGTCAGTGAAGACACCAACAGGTAAAGTATTTTTGTCAAAAAGTTGGTTAAGAGACATCAAAGCATAAAATGCCCCTGCGTTACTTAATGCCTTAATGGATATTTTTTCTGAGGTTATCTCAAGTTCATAACCTTGTCCGTTGGTTAATTGGGCTTGCTGATTGATATCGATATGTAGACGGATACCTGAATCATCAAACGCCACACCACTTTGTTTAAGTAGTGACCATGCTGCTGGGAAAAGCCCTTTTGTCGTTTCATCAATAGTCAATCCTTGGCTAACATTAAGTGTTTTTTCTGAAAGTTGTTTCTGTTTAATTGATGGTGTGGCTAACCAAGGTTTTTCGCTTGATTGTGCCGTTATATGAATTTTATTATTACGTTCATAGATCACTGATGCACTGTCATAAACGGAATTGTCATCTTTTTGTCTTTTTATTTGGTTAGCTCGATGTAATTCACCAGCATGGGGGAGAGTGGGTAATGGTGAGTTTTCGGTAAAGATTTCAACTGTTCCGTTAATAGTTGCCGTTTTGTTTTCACCATAGACGAAAAAGTAATTCGGCAATACATCCGATTTTGAAACTGACCAAAACGCTGCTTTAATGCCGATTGTATAATTATGATTGGCTTCTATCGGACGTAATGCAGTGAGTTTATGTAAGTCACCGTTAATACGCTCAATTGTAAATGTATTGCTATCTATCGATTGAATCGGAGACAAGTGAGAGAAATAAATCTCCCAGCCATTTTTCGGTAACTCAGTCGAGAAATTTAAGCTTAATTGTGCGTTATAACAAAAGCCATCAGCGATGCTTTCATCACAATCTATTGCTCGTGTATTTGACAGTACTTGATAACCCACAGTCATATTTTTTGCGTTATCAGAAATGGTTTGTTCAATGTTTAGCTTAGCGGTTTCTGATGAACAGGCACACAAGCAAAATATCACTGAAAACAATATTAGCATTTTCATTTAGTTATATTGTCCCTGATTAGGTTCTCGTTGGTTAAAAAAATAGCTTTTGTATTCATTACATTTGAACTCTTTACTATTGAAATTAGTGGCTAATAGTTGTGAAAATAACCGTAATCTTCAATTAACTTGCTATTTTCGTTATTGGCCCACTGGTAGTAACTGTGATCGCTTAATTCGCTGGCCGCGGCTTTATCTAGCAGCACAATTGCATTTTCATGCATTTGTAGTGCAGAAGCAGGGCACATAACCGAAACACCCCCGGTTATCATGTCTTTAACCGCATTTGCCTTGTTTGCACCGGTTGCCATTAACAACACATAACGCGCATCCATAATAGTGGCGATACCCATAGTCATTGCCATGGTAGGTTGCTCTTCATCAGGTCTAAATAAACGGCTATTGTCAGTAATAGTTTGTTGAGTTAGGGTTTTAATCCGCGTGCGAGACGACAAACTTGATGTTGGTTCGTTAAAACCAATATGACCATTGGCACCAATGCCCAAAATTTGTAAATCGACACCGCCTTGTTTTTTAATCTTATCTTCATAAGCCAACCCTTGTTCTCTTGGGTTTTGGCCAGTGGCGCAGGTAGGTAAATAGGTGTTCTTAAGGTCAATATCCACGTGATTGAATAGGTTTTCAGCCATAAAGCTGCGATAACTCTGTGGGTTTTCAGGCGCAATATGATGATATTCATCTAAGTTGAAAGTGGTGACGTTTTTAAAGCTAATTTGATTGGTTTTATGCTGTTCAACTAACTGTTTATACAAACTAATAGGGGTACTACCCGTGGCTAAACCTAATACAGGATCAGGTTTTTTGTTAATCAGTTCTTTAACCCAGAGTGCGGCATTGTGTGCCACTTGTTGAGCATTATCATAAATTATAATTTGCATAAAAGTACCTTTGACCTAAATTTTGTTAAGAACCGACTTGCATGGGAAACTTGATAGCCATTTCATGACAACGTACTTGTGCTTGTCGGTGTTTTTTGTCTGCCAAACGAAGTTTGCCTTTGTGATGGAGATTGAAATGCTCCATGCCAGCAAAAATACAGAACCAAGACGTTTTCCCATACACTAAATTGTCACTCACGGAGGCCAACGCAGCATCAAACGAACCTTCATTTTTCCAGCCAAGTAATAAGGCCTTGAGAGCAGGGGATACATAGTTATTGTTGCGGTTATCAATCCAGTATTGGCTATCTGCGCGGCTATTTAGCAGGTAATGAGCTTGCAGATAATCACGGGTGCCATCAATCAATCGGTTAATGATATTATTAAAACTTTGCTGTTTGTCTGATAAAAGCTCGCTTTTTTCGTAATATTCAATAAATGTTTCACACGTTTGCTGAACTAGGTTTAACATCGGGGCTTCTAATGGTTCAAGGAAGCCTTGTGATAATCCAACAGCTAAACAATTTTGTTTCCAATGGTGGGTAATTCGACCAGGATTCCATTCGATATGTAGAGCTTTGGCGTCATATTCGTTGAGCTCTTGTCTTAATTCAGTTTCGGCTTGTTCTGCGGACATATAGTTGTTGCTGTATACATAACCATTACCTATACGACTTTGTAATGGAATAGACCACATCCAGCCATGGTTTAATCCTTTTGACAAGGTATACGACCCTAAAGTCTCGCCGCCTATGGGGCCTTTATCATTTAACGATGTACCGATTGCTACAGCTCGGTTATTGGGCAAATATGCGCTGTAGTCAACTAACTCTTCTTTTAAAGCTTTCTGAATTAACAAACCTTTCAGACCACTACAATCAATAAACAAATCCGCTTTAAATTCACCATTTTTCTCGGTTTGAATAGATTCAATACCCGTATGGTTAGTTTTAACTTGTGTGACTTGATCTTGTACGTGTTTTACGCCCAATGTTCTAGCATGTTTGGCTAAAAACAAACCTAATTTTGTGGCATCAAAGTGATACCCATAATCTAATCCGTTTGATTGACTATCTTTGGTTTTAGGGCTTTTGTTTTGGAACGCCAAATACGCGTTCACAAAATAATCATCTGGAAGAGTAGGGGTATCAAAACCTTCTCGACGATATTGACAATTATTAAAAAAATCTTTGACTAAAGGTCCATCTACCTCACCATAAAATGGGTGAAAGTAAGAGCTTGGGCCGTCATCATTACACCAATTGGGAAAAGCTATTCCACATTTGTAGGTAGCATCACATTCAGGCATCCACTGTTCTTCTGAAATATCCAGTGTTGTAAAAAACTGACGTAAGAAAGGAGTCGAACCCTCACCCACGCCAATTGTGCCTATCTTATCCGATTCAATTAAAGTGATATTAACACCTAATTTACTCCAGCGGTTTGCCATAAGTGTGGCAGCCATCCAACCTGCGGTGCCTCCACCGACTATGGCAATCTGCTTAGTAATCATCGAACGATTCCTCTATAAAAAAGCCGGAGTTTACGCTTTATTTCAAGTCAAAATAAAGCACCCCGGCAAACACACTCTACTAAAAGCGGAAGTTAGCACCGACGAATAAACGACGACCATTTGAACTTTGAGTTCCACCTAAACGCTGTGCATCTGTATTGCGTTCATAGTAGTTTTCCCAAATTTCATTAGTTAAGTTAAGTGCTTCTAACTTAAGGGTAATGTTGTCATTAATCGCATAACTAAACTGAGCATCCATTTGTGCTTGTTCATCTCTGAACCTATCACCTATCTCAGTTGCAGCGATGAAATACTCAGAACGGTAGTTATAGTTTAAACGAGCGCTGTAAAGGTCGTTTTCATAGAAGACACCGAAGTTGTATGAGTTTTTAGAAGTATTTGGAAATCTAACCGTACTTTCAGAAAGAGTTGCACCTGTTATGTTTCCGTCTGCATCTGTAACGGCAACAGCTTCATCATAAGTCGCATCTCCTACATCAGTGTAGGTGTAGTTGAAGTATCCACCAAAACCATTATCCATTACGTGCTGAACTTGGAATTCAATACCGTCAATTGTTGTGGCTCCACCATTTTCTGGTGTTCTTAGTTGATTGATTTGTTGACCGTTAATCTCTTTTGAAACTGTTTTGGTGAAGATGAAATCATTTACGTCTTTCTTAAATAAAGTGACGGCAACAATTGATGCTTCATCAAAGTAGTGTTCAAAACCTACTTCAAATTGATTAGCTGTTAGCGGATTTAAGTCAGGGTTACCAGCAGAGCCTGAACTTGTTTCAGGTGTTAAGTTAACTGCAGGCGCCAATTGGAATGGAGCAGGGCGGGTTAATACTCTTGAGGCCGCAAAACGTAATATTGTGTCTGGATTTAAGTCATAAGCAACATTTACGCTAGGTAACCATTCGTTGTATTGACTACTTGAAGAAATTGCTTGGCCTGAGACTAAGTCATAACCATTAGATGTTGAGTCAGTTTCTACATAACGTAAACCAATGTTTCCTCGAATACCGTCGCTACTGAAATTCGCCATGGCATAAATTGCGTTAATGGTTTCGTCAATTTTAAATGATGATGCAGTTAAAAATACGTCAGTATTTCTACATAAAGACGTTGAACCACTAGTACATTCAGGTACCGCATATAATGCATCGTGCATTAATTCACGGTCAGGCATGAAATAACTAGCTGCAAAACCATTGGTGTTATCGTGACCAACGTTGACTAAATCACCTGTCCAGAAATCACTTGCCGGACCTAAACTTCCTTCATGTGTAGGTGCTAGGTTGGCTAAGTCAGTTCTAACACGCCCTTGAGTGAAGCTACGGTCACGAAGTTTTAAACCGGTTTTTATGTCGGTGATAATACCTAAATCAATTTCGTAGGTGTAATCTACCTGTGCATAGTTTTCTTCATCTTTGGTATTGTTGGCTTGGTCAAAAATACCGCCTAGCCACATTTGATCGCCCGGGTTAGCTAACCAAGGACTAGCTGATGTAAAGTCAATACCTGGTGACGTGCCACCTGGGTTATAAAAATCAAACCCCGCTTCTGGCTCCGCAGCATCAACCCAAAACTCGGTGAAGAAATCGCGGTTATCACCTTCACCTGTGGTTGTACCGATCTGCCAATGTAAGGTACCACTGGTCATAGTGTAGTTACCTTCGAAATCTAATACTTCGGTAGACATTTCAGAGCCTTCACGGAAGATATTATCGTAAGCCATGTGACGAGCCCAACCTGGACGATTATCTACGCCACGTATTTCAAGGCTTTCAACTATGCCATTATTAACTGTTCCAGCATTTGCACCGCCTTCACCCATAGCAAATAAACCACGGAAACCGATACCAATAAGGTTTGAGTTAACGTTGTCTGCGTTCATGGTTGAACTTAAATAATGTAAGTTCATGTCTAGGTTGTCAGTTGGACGCCATTGGGCATTAACATCAAAACCTACACGTTCACGTTCTTGTTCAAATAAAGCGGAACCCATGCCCCAAGGAATAGCACCTTTTTCTGAGGCGCCAAGAGGTGCTTCTAATGCTGGTTCAATACGAGGGATTGTTGGTCCAAACCAACCAAAATCTTCGTTAGTCTCACGCACTACTGAACGTTGTTGCATGCTTACTGAAGCTAATACACCAAATGTTTCATCTTCGTTTTTCCAGCTATATAAACCAGAAAATGAAGGGTCTGTTTTTTCAGACGAATCGTTATATTGCATTTCAGTTGAAAATTGAATGGTGTTGGAGTCTAAATCCATTGGTTTACGAGTACGTAAAATAACGGTACCACCCAAAGCGCCTTCATCAATATCGGCTTGAGCGGATTTATACACTTCAAGGCCAGCAACCATTTCTGATGCTAATATTTCAAAGTTGAAGTTACGTGTAGCATCTGACAATACAAACCACTGCGCCGTACCTACTGCTTGACCGTTTACTAAGGTCAAGTTTTGGTCTGGTTGAACGCCACGAATAGTTACGCCTTGGCCTTCACCAAATGTTCTGTCAATAGTAATACCTGGGATGCGAGAAAGAGATTCCGCAACGTTCTTATCAGGAAACTGACCAATATCTTCTGCAGTTATTGCGTCAACAATGGCATTTGAAAAACGCTTTTCGTTTAAGTTTGCTTTAGAGCTTGCGCGTAAACCTCTGACTTCAATCTTTTCAATTTTGTCATCGGCTACTGCTTGCGCATGAGCCATAGATAGCGGGAGAGTACTTGCGACAGAACCTAATACACAAGAGAGTAAAATTCCTTGTGTAATCTTGTTTATTTTTGACGTATTCATATTTCAACCTTTATTTGACGCTTATGACAGCGTTGTCATTGTGTTTTAAAAATTAATCATTACTACAATGATTATTTAAACTTAATTGTTATGTTTTGTGTCCCGATGATAACGCTGTCATTTGGTGGAAATTAAAAAATGACATGCTAGATATTTTTAATTTCATTTCGTGACAGCGTTGTCATTTGGTAGTAATCTAGACTAACTAAAATTGTTTAGCAACATAAATTACAAAAAAGTTACAAATTAATTGCAGTAATAATCCTCAGTTATGGATTTTAGTAACGCCATTATTTAAAGTAACTTATTGATTAATATCTAGATTGCAATCGTGCAAAGTTCCACCATTTGGGTGTAAGTAAAAGTGTTAAAAAGTAAAGCAACAATTAAAGACGTAGCAGAACTAGCTGGGGTTTCGATTAAAACCGTATCTCGTGTTACCAATCAAGAGGGGTCTGTTCGTAAAGAAACCTTGCAACGGGTGACTCAGGCGATTGAACAATTAAATTATCAACCTAATACCGCAGCGCGCAATTTAGCTGGGCGTAAGTCTTATGCATTAGGGTATGTATACGATAACCCCAATGCCTATTATGTATTAGACATGCAAAATGGTATTTTGGAAGAATGTCGAGAGAGAGGTTACGAACTCGTCATCCATCCATGTTCCGCTACAAATGAATCGATCATTGATGAACTTGCGACCATGGTAAAGAAATCCCAGTTAGCGGGATTAATCATTTCTCCCCCTTTATCAGAAATGCCAGATGTCTTAACTGGACTAGATCAACTCAATATTCCTTACATTCGTGTTATTTCAGCAAGTCATGTAGATGGAGATACCTCACCTTGTGTGTACATTAATGACCGGGATGCAGCCTATGAAATTACTGAGCATTTGATTCAACAAGGGCATGAAAAGATAGCGTTTCTGAGAGGTGACGAGTGTCACCGTTCAAGCCATGAACGAAAAATTGGTTATCTCGAAGCGCTAAGAAATTATGGTTTAATGGCAGATGAAAGTTATCAAATAGATGGCTCTTATTCTTTTGAATTCGGTGTGGCAGGAGCTAAACAATTATTGGCATTACAAGATCCACCTACCAGCATTTTCTCATGTAACGACGAAATTGCGGCGGGTGCATTGTTTGCCGTTAGGTTGGCTGGGCTTGATGTTCCTAGCCAAATTGCTATTGCGGGATTTGAGGATAGCCCATTCTCACGACAAACCTGGCCTAAACTCACAACTGCGGCTCAACCGACTATTAGTATAGCCCGGAAAACTACAGCTTCTTTTATCAAGTATTTAGCTAATCAACAATCAGGCAAAGCAAAGTTAGACGCAGTGCCGCATTTACAATTTAAACCACAGCTCGTATTGAGAGAGTCCACTTTACTAGACGGAGATAATTCAAATGTTGAATAAACCAGATTCAATATTGATTGTCGGTGGTGGAACAGCTGGATGGATGACCGCTAACTCATTTTTAAGAACTTGGCCAGATTGCCAAATTACATTAATTGAATCAGACGATATTGGCGTGATTGGTGTGGGGGAGGGGGCGACTCCTTATTTAAAACAGTATTTTAGGCAACTTAATATTAGTGAACAAGAATGGATGCCAGCATGTGATGCTACATACAAAGTAGGCATAAGCTTTGAAGGTTGGTCTGGTAAGTCTGAGGCAAAAAGCTATTTTCATCCATTCTTTTCGGTACTAGATAAACAGCCTGCAGAAATGTTTTTCCATAACTGTGGTTTGCGAAGAAGAGGATTTAACGCGTCTGCGCATCCTGATGATTATTTTGTTGCGAAAGAATTGGCTAAGCAACAAGTGAACCCAACAACAGCATTAAAACACGGTATTGATATAGATTACGCGTATCATTTTGATTCTGTAAAGTTAGGTCAATTTTTACGTGGCCGGGCAGTTAAGTCGGGATTAACCCATATTATTGACACAGTAACTGATATTCAACTTGATGAACAAGGGGCAATTAAACAAGTTAATGCCCTTAAAAATGGTTCGTTAACAGCCTCTTTTTTTATTGATTGTACCGGCTTTAGTGGCAAGTTAATTCATCAGGCGTTACAGCAAAACTATAAGTCTTACCAAGAAAACTTATTTAATAATGCGGCTGTTGCTATTCAAACGCCTAGAACGGCCGGTTCGATTATCACACCGCAAACTAAATCTGTCGCTTTAAAAGCCGGGTGGATGTGGAATATTCCTTTAACAACACGGCAAGGCAATGGTTATGTTTATGCCGATGGATACATTAGCTCAGATCAAGCCGAAATAGAACTTCGTCAAACCTTAGGTATTCAAGATAATGATGAGGTGACAGTTAGGCACTTGAAGATGAGAGTAGGGAGACTTGAACAACATTGGTATAAAAACTGTTTAGCTGTTGGTTTATCTCAAGGGTTTATTGAGCCCCTTGAAGCGACCGCTTTGATGTTAACCCAACTTACCGTAGAGCGGTTTACTGAGGTGTTTTCTAATGAAAGTCAGTCGATTGAAGATATTCGCAATCAATACAATAAACAACTGAATCTAGTTTTTGATGGGATCAGAGAATACATAGTTGCGCACTACCAATTATCTCATCGAGAAGACACGCCCTATTGGAAGGACAATAAAGGCAATTCGGCTCAACCTGAAGTGTTAAAAGCCATTTTACATGCCTGGGATAATGGCTTGGACGTCGAAAGTGTGCTGACTGAATACAAACAAAACTTGGTGTATTTACGACCTTCTTGGTACTGCATTTTAGCGGGGATGGGGCGCTTTCCTAACAAGCTTAAAGCCACTTCTCAAGCTGCAGATGTGGAGCAAGCTATGCAGTATTGTAAAGGAGCGGTAAGTCAATATTTTAGCCGCTCCACTTAAATTATAATGGCTTGGTATAAGTCCTAGCTTAATGCTGGTGATGTCCGCCTAATGCCTGACCTTTATCATCATAAAAGCCACTTGCTCCTGCTTCGATAAAACCTAAGGTAACCATATTGGTTAAAAATGAATCGGTGTGATCATCTCCAATATCGGCAAAGTCTGTGGTTTGATAGTTATTTAACTGCCTGAAGTAAGCATTTATCATGCTTGGGTTATCAACTACGTTTTTTAGGGCCCAAGTTTCCGTTGAATGCTTAGAGGTTATTTGAAAGGATTTAACGAGTTTGCGTTTAGAATACCATTCTAATGACATGCGTTTCTTGCCTGTGTTTTTAGTGTAGGTTTGAACTTCATCACAACCAGAGCCCGAATGTTGGGTTAGTGTCATTTCATTGAGTAGTTTGTCAGACACCAATTGAGCGCGATAAGACCAATCACTTTCTTTTTTTCCGTGAACCACTTCTCCAGGTTGATATTCGATAGCGCGTTTGTGTGCTTCAAAATATCGAATAGGTTTGATCAATTGCTTTTTGCTAGAAATATTTTGCCATGCTTCGCTTATTTGTGTGGCTGGGTATTGATGTGCCACAGTTGTTCCCTTGCGCCAAAGAATGAGTGTAGTGCTTTGTTCGGCTCGATTGGTTTTATTGATTTGAATTTGATATTCGGCTTTTACAAAATTTTCAGCGACGCATGATTCTGTGCCCTGTGTTTGGCCGGTCAGAGCAATTAAAAATAATGTAATGGTTATTGTTTTTATCAAGAGTTTATCCTCGTTCACAAATGAAAAAACATGGCGTTTATGTAAACGCCATGTTTGTTTTACTTAGGTATTTAGTATAAAGCTAAACCAATGTTTAAGGCTTTGCCGCATTGGCTTTTTCAGTTAGATTGGCGGCAAAGTCCATAATATGGAAAATCATATTTTGTTCTTGCGTACCGTTAACTAAGAAAGCAGCTGGACCTGAGGCATACACACCGACGTCTTCACCAGAGTGAGTCTCAGAACTTTTAGGCACTAAGGCTTCTTGGTGATAACCCGGAGTGGTTGTGTCAATGTCGGTTAGGTCATGACGGCCTGCAGCATGTTCAAATGCATAAGTAGCATCAGCATTTGTTTCTGCGCCTAAATCTCTAAAACCTAGACCATTAGTGTAACCCAATGTGGTGTAAGGCATGCCATCAGAGGCTTCTGCTGGTTCGTCTGAACCTACGTTAACCACTTTACCCAAAATAGGGTTACCTCGTTTAGGGTAACCGGCAATGGTAAATACATGGCCATGATCGGCAGTGACAATAATTAACGTGTCCGACATATCTGTCATATCTACGGCCTTTTTAATGGCATTAGAAAATTCAATAGTGTCAGTTAACGCGCCGTATGCACTACCAGCATGGTGTGAGTGATCGATACGTCCAGATTCAACCATTAAGAAGAAACCTTCAGAGTTGTTGTCTAGAATATCTATGGCTTTAGAAGTCATTTCGCTTATAGAGGGTTCACCAGCAATATCATTTTTGCGGTCCGCTTCGTATTGCATATGTGATTCATTAAATAAGCCAAATACACGCTCAGTCATTGTTGTATCGATGGCGTCAAAACCTGTTTGATCCATCACATAACTGCCCGTGGTATACATAGTTTGCCACTCTGCGGTTAGGTCACGACCGTCTGTGCGATCTCCTTCAACAGAACTACTCGCATCAGTACTGTTATAAGCTGCATCTTTTGGTAAGAAGTGACGACGGCCACCACCAAATACAACCTCGATCCCGTCTACATCTATGCCGGCTACCTTCGCTTCTAAATTGCTTTCAAAATTAACCAATTGATCGGCTATATCTTTACAACCTGCAGTCACCGCATCTTCTGGCATATCTGAGATATCTTCCCAGTTACGGTCTGCTGATTTTGCATAGGTAGCAGCTGGTGTAGCATGAGTAATACGTGCAGTAGAAATAACCCCAGTTGATTTACCTGCCATCTCAGCTAGCTCTAATGCGGTAAATAATTCGTTACCAGCGACTGTTGAGCAATCACCACGCTCTATGTCTTCATCAACACCAATGACTCCTACATCTGTTTTAACGCCGCTCATCATAGCTGTCATGGTTCCAGCAGAATCTGGAGTCTGAGCGTCAACGTTATAGGTTTTGGCTAAACCAGCAAAAGGAAATTTGTCGAAGCTTAATTGGTTTTCTTCTCCTAATTTACCTGCTAATTGTCCTTCTAAGATGCGCGCTGCAGTAACAGTGGAAATACCCATACCATCACCCACAAATAAGATCACGTTTTTAGCCGAGCCTTTTAAGTCAGTTAAGGTTTTGGCTTTAACACTCTTACTATCTGTACTTTGAGTGGTGACGACTGGAGTACTGGTTGTATTTAACCAGTTGGTTTTTGCTGTGTTAACTTCTCTTTCGCCCTCAACAAACCAATCATTGTTCAAATTGGTTAATAACTCACTGGAGTCTACTTGGGTAGTGGCTTGTGTACATACGTATTCAGTTGTGGTGATTTCAGCAGTGTCTAACACGCCGCTGCTATCTGTATCGATACCTGAGTTAATTTGTACACCGCTATTAGGGCAGTTTGCATTACCTTTAGGTAAACTGACTTGGGCGATTAAACTAGTTAAGCCATTAGTACCATTTGCGCCATTAACGCCAGCTGTTCCTTGTGCGCCCGTTGTGCCATCATCACCTTCTAACATACAGCCAGAAAGACCTAAAATTGCGATAGCAATCGCACTATATCCGAATGTTTTCATGTCTGACTCCTGACTATTGTTTAATTAGATCTAATGATTGATTGATAAGGTGGAATACAACACTTTGCTCAATTACACCTTGAGCTAGTTGAGCGCCTGGGCCTTGAGCATGTAAGCTGATATCTTCACCAGAATGTGTTTCTGAGCTTTTCGGGATTAGCGCTTCTTGGTGGAAGCCAGAGGTGGTGGTGTCAATCGTGGTTAGGTCATGACGACCAGCTGCATGTTCTGTTGCGTAGGTGGCATCGGCGTTTGTTTCAGTGCCTAGATCTCTAAAACCAAGTCCGTTGGTATAACCTAGTGTGGTGTAAGGCATGCCATCAGAGGCTTGTGCTGGTTCTGTTTTACCAACCTCTACTACAGTTCCAAGAATTGGATTACCACGTTTAGGGTAACCGGCAATGGTAAATACATGACCATGGTCAGCTGTCACAATGATTAACGTGTCTTCTGGATTGGTTAGTTCATTGGCTTTTTCTACTGCCTTGGCGAACTCAATGGTGTCTGTTAACGCATTGTATGCGCTACCAGCGTGGTGGCCGTGGTCAATACGTCCAGATTCCACCATTAAGAAAAAGCCTTTTTCGTTGTTGTCTAATTTCTGAATGGCTTTTTCTGTCATGGCACTTAATGAAGGTTCACCAGCAATATCATTGGCTCTGTCGGCTTCGTATTGCATATGAGATTCGTTAAACAAACCAAATAATTTACCGCCCGTTTCTGGGTCATAACTATCGAAACCTGTTTGATCCATAACGTATGAACTATCAGGATATTGTGCTAGCCATTCTGCGGTTAAGTCACGAGAGTCGGTGCGATCTCCTTCAACTTCACTTGATGCGTCTGCACTGTTATAAGCCGCATCTTTGGGTAAAAAGTGACGACGACCGCCGCCCATGACTACGTCAATACCGTCTACATCAACGCCTAAGTAACGAGATTCTACAATTGATTCAAAGTTTACTAGCTGATGAGCAATGTCTACACAACCACCTGTTACTGCTTCTTCTGGCATATCAGACACATCTTCCCAGTTACGGTCAGCTGATTTCGCATAAGTTGCTGCTGGTGTAGCGTGAGTGATACGAGCAGTAGAAATAACGCCTGTCGAGAGACCTTTGATTTCAGCTAATTCTAAAGCTGTTGCTACTTCGTTGCCGGAAACAGTAGAGCATTCTCCACGCTGAATATCTTCATCAACACCAATGACACCTACGTCAGTTTTTATACCACTCATCATTGCCGTCATTGTGCCAGCAGAGTCTGGTGTTTGGGCGTCAACGTTGTAGGTTTTTACAAGTGCCGTGTGTGGGAATTTTTCGAAGCCTAAATATTCTTCTTCCCCTTGTTTTCCTTCCATTTGACCTTTTAAAATGCGTGAAGCAGTTAGAGTAGATACACCCATGCCATCGCCCACAAATAAGATCACATTTTTAGCTTTAAAATTATTGCTTACTGCAAGTTTTGCAGCAATTTCAGCTTGTGCATTTTTATACCAATCATTGTTTGATTGGTGAGTGGGGATAACTTGGGCATTTAAGCCTGCTGAAACCGCTAAAGCGATAACACATGACGTGGCTGACCAGATCTTTTTCATCTTGTTTTTATCCTATTTAATTAGATATTGACGTGTTGGGCTAACGGCGAGTTAGCAATTAACGGCAGCAAGGATAAGAGGGTATTGTGAAAAATAAGCGACAGATTGGTGACATTCGCGAGTCAGAAATATGTCTGTTTAATGACGTCTGGTTTGAATTTGGAGAAAATTTAGTATGGAGCTGGTTAGGCTCCATAAATTTAAATTATGGACTTTTAGGGCCGTGTCGGTAGGTGTGCCAGTAATCTTCTCTAGGCATTTCCTTTATTGTCTTTTTACGTTGAAGTGTTTTTGATTGAGGTGAGGGGCTACCTAGTTCAATATTGCTAAACCAATCTTGATTAGTTCGCATAAGGAGTGGTGAAGGAAGGGTTTGCTGTATGTTTGCTACATCTAACTCGGGTAAAATATCTTGTACGACACTTTGAACTCGTATTTGTATTTTTTCTGCGTTAAAACGATCTCTTTGTCCCCAAGTGACAATCAAGTCATCGTTATCTATCTCGCTAATTATGGCAACATCAGCGCTCACACCCAATCTATAAGACATCATGAACCTTTCGAATAGCGTGGCGTAATCCTCTCTTATCGTGGAGTAACTATAGTAGGCGGGGGCTAAATCAGGTTCAAAATGCCCGACAATGTCCTCTGCACTTAGACTTTTTTGTGTTGTCGTTGCTGTTTCCCCAGCAAAACTGACTTGAGCTAAAGATTTCATGGTTGCAGAATTCACGCCATGGGTTTGGTCAAATGCTACTGAGGATGCATCGTTTTGATTTGAATAGATCAGTGGCGATGTTTGTAAAGGGAGGGTTTGCCAACTGTTTGGAGGAAAGAAGTCATTAGCATGAGCAAGTTCGTGATACATAAGCCAGGTTATATTGGCCTCCATATCTCTAAAGGTTTTAGTGAGTCGACGTTCAGTTGGATAGTCACTGTTTCTAAAGTAATAATCGTTATCTTTTACGTATCGCCATGGGATAAAAAACTGTAGTTCTTTGCCAAAATCGCTCCGATAATCAGGCTGTGTATTAAGTGTGTCGCGTTCTTCTGGTGTTACCCAGAAATTTGCTGCATCTAGGTATATTGCGCCCGTTGCAGTCCAATAAAATGAAGGTCTTACATCATAAGAGATGATAATTGCCGTAGTAGCTCTTAACAGTTTTAACATGTCTTGAGAGGTTTGGGATTCCTCTAAGAACTGTTTAAAACGTTGGCCCATCCAAGCATGTGATACCACCAAACGCTCTAAAACCTGCTCTATGGTTGGTGCGCTGTGCTCTTGCCCTATAAGAGGAAGTTCGGAAAATTGACAACTATCTTCAACTAGGTTGTCGTAAACACACTGGGGCAGTATGTCTGCGTATGGACCGTCTTTTACATAGGCAAAAACATCGG
The DNA here is from genome assembly GCF_051252315.1 of Paraglaciecola sp. GTDB lineage: Bacteria > Pseudomonadota > Gammaproteobacteria > Enterobacterales > Alteromonadaceae > Paraglaciecola. Next base: position 23,168 of record NZ_JBPOFP010000069.1, read on the forward strand.
TTGATACTATATTTTCAGCGTATCTAGGAAAGTAACCATTTGGGTTGATTTCTATGTTTTTAACCACCAATAAGCTTGTATCCGAATCAGAACTTCCATCGGTGTAATTGATTCGTGCTTCAATTTGGATAATTTCGTCTTGGGTGACTTGTGGTGCGTCAAAAAAAATGTCGTTTTCTTGGGTGTCTATATTAACAATTTGAGAACCGTCTAATTGATTCCAAGATATGTTTAGAACTGATTTATTAGGATTGCTAGCTACTCTGAGTGATACACTTGCTGTTTCACTTACCGCATGATCTAACCGAATGTTCGCTGAACTATCAGAACTAGTTAAGGCTGTAAAATTAAAGGTTTCATTGATAGTTTGACCAGCTGACGTTGTGCCAGTAAATTCTAGTTGGTAATCACCCGATTGTTTTATATCAAATGCAATAACTTGACTATGAGAGGCTAATATCTCTAACTCAGCTCCGGCGGTTTGACGCCAACTAATATCTACTAAATCGCTGTTGGCTGCAGTGACTGCAAAACTAGCCGGTTGGCCTAAAGAAAAAGAATCTTGATGGTAGAAACTTAAGCCATTAACTGTGCGTTTGGGTTGAATGTCTATATTAGGTGGCACAGGTGAAGGCGGAATAATGACGGGTGAAGTATTACCTCCCGAACCGCCACAGGCACATAATATTTGAAAACTTACTAAAAATACTATTTTGTTGAATTGATTCACAGACTATCCTTGTTGTCAGTATTCATTAGTTTGAGCTCGAAGGTGGCTCAAAACGTTGTTTTTCTTCAGCTAATTCTTCTTTAAGTTTACGAATGCCTAAACCTAATTCTCGTCCTCTTTTTCTGGCGTAAAAGCTACATCCGACAAACAAACCGGTACACAAAATAATTTCTATTAATGCGAAGAGCCTTTCACCTTCAACTGCGTATACAGCAGTAAACCCGTGTAATAGATAGTACATAACAATAAAGTTGGTCCAGGCGTGAGTATAGGGCTTCCCTGCGATTAAACCCTTTGCAGGTAATAAAATCGGTAGTACCCAAAATATAATAGTAAATAAGTCTGAAGTGGCTTTGTCTACGGTTAATAGAAAGTGCCATACAGGTATCCAAATAACTAATAATAGGTAATTTGTTAGGGTTAACTTGCGGTAGAAAGCGGTGGATAAATTCATATTATTTACTCAGTTTAATAGCCAGAGAAGCTAAACGTTTACCTTGCTCAATACATAACAAGTTTTCATCTTCACTTAGTTTATTGGGCTGACTTCCTTGGGCTAAGTGTGTAACTCCGTACGGAGAGCCACCAGTTAGCGTGGTATGAAGTTGAGGTAGAGAATAGGGTAAACCACACATGACCATACCGTGGTGAAGAAGAGGTAACATCATAGACAACAGTGTACTTTCTTGGCCGCCGTGCATGCTTGAACTTGAGGTGAAAACACAGGCCGGTTTGTTCTCTAAAACGCCAGATAGCCATAATTGACTTGTGGTGTCGATAAAGTACTTCAAGGGAGCGGCCATATTACCGAACCGAGTAGGGCTTCCTAATGCGATACCCATACAATCTTGCAAGTCTTGATGATTGACATATGGGTCGCCTGTAGCCGGCACTGCTTGCTGTGATTCACCAATATTGGTGGATATTTCAGGTACGGTTCTCAAACAAGCCTCAACACCGGTTTGTTCAATACCTATGGCAATTTTGTTAGCCATTGCCTGAGTGGCCCCATTTTTACTGTAATAAAGGACTAATACCTTTTGACTCATAAAATATCCAACACCGATTCTGGTGGTCGTCCAATTTTAGCTTTGCCGTTAAATAACACGATTGGTCTTTCGATCAGTTTTGGCTCTTCTAACATTGCTTGAATCAAAGTTTCTTCGCTAAGAGACTCATCTTTAAGCGCTTTTGATTTATAAGCGTCTTCACCTTTACGTAACAATTGTCTTGCAGAAGAAAACCCAAGCTGTTCAATAATTTGAGTCAACTCAGCTGTGCTAAGCGGTGTTTTTAGGTATTCGACGACTTCTGGCTCAAATCCTTTTTCTTGCAATAACTGAAGAGTTTGACGGCTTTTGGAGCATCTGGGATTGTGGATAATTTTTAAATCGGACATAAAGAGCTTTTTCACATGAGTTTAAAGTCGTATTCTACGATCAATTTAGTCGTTAGGGATCAAGTTATTTTGAAAAAACTCACCTTAAGAAAGCTCACCTTAAAACATTTGGCCTTCACTATATTTGCTATAAGTGCTTTGTCTTTGGGGGTATGGACAAATAATCAATTAAAATCAGACTTTAGTACCTTAGATAATGAAAAACATACTTGGTCTTCTTTAAACGGGAAATGGGTAGTTGTTAATTATTTTGCTGAATGGTGTGTACCATGTTTGCGTGAAATCCCTGAATTAAATCATTTTTATGCGCAACATGGCGTAGACATTTCTATGTTTGGGGTCAGTTTTGATAAATTGGATCGAGCTCAATTAGCTGGTTTAAAAACGAAATATGATATTCAGTTTCCGTTAATTCAATCGGTAACCAAGTTACCTTGGGGGCAACCTCCAAGCAGTTTACCTACTACTTTTATAATAGGTGCTGATGGCCTTGTGAAAAAGCAGCTTAAAGGTGAACAAAGCGCCGAAAAGTTAATTCAGACAATTAGGTACCTACAAAGCTTGTAGTTTTTCTTGTTCGTTTCTGAAT